>CABSNA010000040.1 GCA_902478865.1 uncultured Collinsella sp. | reverse complement strand
ATTTTCCTCCCTTATTCATTTGTGGCATAAAAACACCTCCTGAAATTCCGATTTTTCAACAATACAAGCAGGAAATTATTTATCATCTGTATTGTTTTCCTTTTTCTTATGAGTCGAACCCAAGCAAAGAAATGAAGAACCAAGACATAGCCATGCTATAGCCATAGAACTTTCATTTCCACTCGTAAAGCCAATAGCTGACGCTATGAAAAACAGAACTGATGCAATGTAAAATACTCGAGCGAGCCTACAAACTCGAGCAGGAAATGGCCGTGGTCAGGCGCGACGTTGACGCGCTTTTGCGATGAGCTGGAACGGGAGCTGGCGATCGCGACCTGTATCCCTGCGTTGCCGGCGGCGGTACTCTCACGCCAAACGCTTGCACATTCGGATTGCTACACAACAAATGAAACTTGTTGATGCGGGGCGCGGTTCATTCAGACTCTGCTCCCTCGCTTCGCCCTCAAGAAGCTCGTCGAAGCCTATCCCACCGTGACGGATTTCCCGGTAAAGGCACTAATCATCAGCAGGACAAAGAACACCAGGTAGCTGACACTCAGCGGGTACGCAATGACCAGGAATACGACCCAGCCGACATTGGTTTTACCGTCGGCACGGCGTCGCTCGCGATTGCGGCAGAGCCAAATCGTCACACCAATGGCCACAATCAACAGCACAAGTGCTGCCGCCGCCAGCCCGGCAAGCGCAAACATAACGCCAATGCTCACAGCGATGACCGGAAGCAGCAGCAAACCGCACCCGCATCCACCCGGACTATATACGGCAGGCTGTCGGCGTCGCCTCATCGCCACGCCACCCCCATCATCTCTGAGCACTACAGTGCAATGGCCTGCTGAACAGGAACGATCTTATCGAGTTCAGGTTCGATCCGCCTTTTCTCGGCCTCAAGGTCAAACGCCACCTGAGCGCGCAGCCAATAACCATCCGTCAGGCCAAAGTAGCGGCAAAGGCGAAGGTCGGTGTCGGCCGTCACGCGACGTTTTCCCAAGACAATCTGCCCGATACGCTGAGCCGGAATCCCAGTCTCTTTCGCAAGGCGATATTGAGAAATGCCCATGGGAACAAGAAACTCCTCTTTGAGAAGCTCACCAGGAGTCACCGGCGACAGCAAATCGGCCGAAGTCTCATCACTTGTGATAATCGACGATTTCGACATTCCAAGCCATCTCCTGTCTCCACTCAAAACAGACCCGATAGCGTTCGTTAACACGGATGCTATATTGACCGGCACGATCGCCCTTCAAAGCTTCCAGGCGGTTGCCCGGTGGAACGCGTAGATCATCAAGCGAAGCACAGACCTGCAGTTGGCGAATCTTCCTCAACGCAACACGCTCAAAGGGCACGAACCTCCTGACCCGCACACCCATGGCTAAGCGTTCGGTATCCTCATCTTTATACGATGCAATCATAGTATCGCCTTACGTTAGTAACGTCAAACGTTTCTATAGACTTACATCTCTATTATATCGTACGTTTGTTCGTGTTTTCTAGAACAAATTGTCCTTCGCGCCTCAGTCAAGCAAAAGCAATCGTTTGTAGACATCGAGGCCTTTGAGTAGGATTTCCTCGTCAAAGAGCATGGTATCGGTGTGAAGGGCGCTCATCGCATAAGCTGAGCAGCCGTCTGCGTCGATCGGGTTTTCTTGCGCCTCTGGCACGCCCGTGCCCAGCAGGAAAAACACGCCCGGCAGATGGCGTTGATAGAACGCGAAATCCTCGGCGATCAGCAGCGGTTCCTCCACAAGCTGCAGCCCGGGCAAGGCAGGCGCGACGCTGGCAAACAACTCGGGGTCGTTATCGACCGGTGGATAGCCCTCGGCGAAGTCGAGATCATACGTGCAGCCCGTTGCGGTGCACGCTTCGTCGAGCACACGGCGCACGCCCTCGCGCGCACGGTCGAACATAGCGTCTGTAAACACGCGCAAGCTACCAGCAACATGGGCCTCCCCCGCCACCGCATTGCAGACGGTGCCTGCCTGCAGCAGGCCGAACTTGCCAATGCAGGGCTCATCGGCACCCAGCTCATCCATCAGCCCGCGCTCGGCAACCAAAAACTTCGCTGCCGCCAGCGCCGCATCGTGCGACTCCTCGACCGGAACGCCATAGGTCTTAGCGATATGGATGCTCGTCCCGTGAATATGAATGTGTGTCTCACTCGAACGCGCCAGCAGCGGACCGGAACAACTCGCCAACGTGCCGGCAGGCAGATCGGGCCACACATGGAAGCCAAAAATGCGATCAGCCCCATAGCGCTCGAACACACCGCTCTCGCATACCGTCTTGGCACCACCGGTCGTTTCCTCGGCCGGCTGGAACACAAAGAGAACGTTGCGCCTAATGGCGCCCGACTGCTCGCGAATCGTACGGTCGACATACGTCGCGGCGGCAAGTGCCATGGCCATGTGTCCATCATGTCCGCAAGCGTGCATCTTGCCGGGATGGGTCGAGGCAAAGGCCGCTCCCGTCGCCTCCGCGATGGGCAGCGCATCCATATCGGCGCGAATCGCCGTGGCATGCGCGGCATCAACGCCGGCGTCGAAGAAAGCACAGACGCAGCTGGGGCACGGATGGGTCACTTCGCAGGTGAGCGGTGCCAGCACGCCCTCGATATAGGCGATAGTCTGCGGAAGATCGAAATCGAGCTCCGGAATGCGATGGAGATCGCGGCGATAGCGACGGAGTTCTTGGAGCTCGGTCATAGAGGATCCCTTCGTGAGGCACATCTGTTGCAATTTATTGTGATACAGGATTGTGGCGCACTTGTTTCCAGCATATCCCTGCATTTTTTAAACGTTATATACGAATACTCTTGTTTGGTAAAGTGCAACGTGGTAGGGTCGTTACCACTTGATAGAGGCGCGGGCACGAAGAACCGCGGGCGAGCCGGCAGGCTTTGACCCCGTGGGGAGGCGAAACCCGCCGAACTGGGCTTTTCGGGCACGAACAACCTGGTGGGCCTGTGGGAAACACCCACAGGACTGTCTGCAGCAATGCGGGAGCGCTATCCGGACATTGGGTCCACGCTATGCGGATTCGATGCGCAGATGGCGCCGTCTGGATAGCGAGGTTTACGGGACATGGCATTGACCCCCAACGAGGCGTATGCGGCCAAGCAGCCGTTTGTGGACAAGGAGACACTCGAGCATATCGTCGAGCAGTTCCCCACGCCGTTTCATCTATACGACGAGGCAGGCATCCGCCGCAACATGCAAGAGGTGCGCGACGCCTTTGCATGGAACCCGGGCTTTAAGGAGTACTTTGCCGTCAAGGCCAATCCCAACCCGGCGCTCATCTCCATTCTCAACGAATACGGCTGCGGCTGTGATTGCTCGAGCTATACCGAGCTCATGATTGCCCGCTCGCTGGGCATCACGGGACACGACATCATGTTCTCGTCCAACGACACGCCGGCGGCGGATTTTGAGCTCGCCGACAAGCTGGGTGCCATCGTCAACTTTGACGACATCAGCCACATCGAGTTCTTTGAGCGTGTCGCAGGCCCCATCCCCAAGACGGTCAGTTGCCGTTTTAATCCGGGCGGCCTGTTCCAGCTTTCCAACGGCATCATGGACAACCCGGGCGACTCCAAATACGGCATGACCACCGAACAACTCTTCGAGGCGTTCCGCATGCTCAAGACCAAGGGCGCCGAGGACTTTGGCATCCACGCATTCCTTGCCAGCAACACCGTCACCAACGACTACTACCCCAAGCTTGCGCGCATCCTCTTTGAGCTTGCCGTGCGCTTGGAGCGCGAGACCGGCGCACATGTCGCCTTCATCAATCTGTCCGGCGGTGTGGGTATCCCCTACCTGCCCGAGCAGCAGGCTAACGACATTCACGCCATCGGTGAGGGCGTACACGCAGCCTACGACGAGATTCTGGTCCCCGCCGGCATGGGCGATGTGGCGATCTGCACCGAGATGGGTCGCTTTATGATGGGCCCCTACGGATGCCTGGTCACCAAGGCCATCCACGAGAAGCAGATCTACAAGGACTATATCGGCGTGGACGCAAGCGCCGTCGATCTGATTCGTCCTGCCATGTATGGCGCCTACCACCACATTACGGTGATGGGCCAGCCGGGTGGCGACGACAAGACCACAGCGCCCGTCACGGACACCTACGACATCACGGGCAATCTGTGCGAGAACAACGACAAGTTCGCCATCGACCGCGAGCTGCCGCATATCGACATGGGCGACCTGCTCGTGATTCACGACACCGGCGCGCATGGCCACTCTATGGGCTACAACTACAACGGCCGCCTGCGCTCCGCCGAGGTCCTGTTGCGCCCCGATGGCTCGGCAGACCTCATTCGCCGCGCCGAGCGCCCGGGCGATTACTTTGCCACGCTCGACGTGCTGCCGTGCGGCCGCGAGCTGCTGGCCAAATCGCGCGCCGAAAGCGCCCGCCGTCGCGCTCAGGACGAGCGCCTAGCAGTCGCCGCCCAATGGAACAAACGCGTCCAGATCGCGGAAGCGAAGGAGAAGAACATGGATATCCGCAATCTCGAGGGCTCAATCGTCGCCCTTGTCACGCCGTTTAAAAAGGACGGCAGTGTCGACTTTGACGCGCTTGAGCGCCTTATCGATTTCCACCTGCAAAATGGCACTGACGCCATCCTCACCCTGGGCACCACCGGTGAGAGTGCCACGATGACCGATGACGAGGACAACTCCGTCGTCGCCGCTGTGGTCAAGCATGTTGCAGGACGCGTCCCCGTTATTGCCGGCTCGGGCTCCAACTCCACGCAGACCATGCTCACCAAGTCGCTCACCTATCAGGGCCTGGGCGCCGACGGTCTGCTGCTCATCACCCCCTACTACAACAAGTCCAATGAAGAGGGTATCTATCAGCACTTTAAGACCGTCGCCGATGCCGTGGACATCCCCTGCATCCTGTACAACATCCCCGGCCGCTGTGGCTGCGGCATCAGCGAGCGCAACGTAGAACGCCTGGCCGCGCACCCCAACATCATGGGTATTAAGGAGGCCTCGGGCAACGTCGCCTACGCGGCCAAGATCGCCCACCTGCTGTCAGACGACTTCCGCATGTACTCGGGCGAGGACGCGCTTACCGTACCGCTCATGAGCCTGGGCGCCTCGGGCACCATCAGCGTGTGGGCCGATGTTCAGCCGCAGCTCGTGCACGACATGTGCCGCGCCTATCTGGACGGTGACGTGGCACGCGCCCGCGATATCCAGATTGCCGGCCAGCCGCTCATCAATGCCCTCTTTAGCGAGGTCAACCCCATCCCCGTCAAGGAAGCGCTCGCCCAGATGGGCATGATCGAGGCAAACTACCGTATGCCGCTGTGCCCCATGGCAGAGGACACGCGAGCCGCACTTACCGATGCTCTGAAGGGAGCTGGTCTGCTTGATTAAGACCGTCATTATGGGAACGGGCCGCATGGGCTCGCTCATCCGCACCACCGCCGAGGGCGTTGTCGACGCCGCCGGTCAACCCGTTTTTGATATCGTGGCCCAGATTGGCTTCGATTTGAGCAAGCTCGAGAACGCACCGGCTGCCGATGTGATTATCGACTTCTCGAACGTCGCGACCTTCGACGCCGTCGTCGCCTATGTCGAGCGCACGGGCGCGGCATTGGTCTCAGGCACCACAGGCTACACCCCCGAGCAGATGGACCGCCTGCGTGAGCTGGGCCAGAACACCCGCGTTATGCACTCGGGCAATTACTCCATCGGTATCGCAGCCCTGCGCCATCTGGTAGCGCAGGCTACACGCGAGCTGCCCGGCTTTGACTGCGAAATCGTCGAGACGCACCACAACCAAAAGGTCGATGCCCCCAGCGGTACCGCCAAGCTGCTGCTCGACGCCGTAGTCGAGGCCGAGCCCGAGGCAGGCTACCACCCCGTCTATGGCCGCGAGGGCATGTGCGGCGCGCGTGACCCCAAGGAGATCGGTATGCACTCGCTGCGCGGCGGCACCGTCGCCGGCGTGCACGAGGTAAGCTTTTTCGGCCAGGACGAGGAGGTCACGCTCACCCACCGCGCCACGAGTCGTCAGATCTTTGTCAACGGCGCCTTGGCAGCCGCGCAGAAGCTCGTCACCCGCGAACCCGGCTTCTATACGTTCGACCAGGTCATGTTTGTCTAACCAGGTGTCAACCGAATCCGCCCAAAGGAGAGATAGCAAATGAGTAACGCAGCCGAGATGGATGCACAGGAGATTATCAACTACATCGCCACCGCGCCCAAAAAGACGCCCGTCAAGTTGTACGTGCGCGAGAAGCCGGGCATGAAGGTTGCTTGGGGCGACGCACATGTCTACGGCGGTCGTCGCGGCAAGACCGTCTTTGGCGACTGGGATGAGCTTAAGGCCATCCTGGACGCCAACGCCGATTCCATCGATTACTACGACGTGGAGAACGATTGCCGCAACTCCGCCGTGCCCATGCTCGACCTTAAGGGCATCAACGCCCGCATCGAGCCGGGCGCGATCATCCGCGACCGCGTCGAGATTGGCGACCGTGCCGTCATCATGATGGGCGCCATCATCAACATCGGCTCCGTTATCGGCGAGGGTTCCATGATCGATATGGGCGCCGTGCTAGGCGGCCGCGCCACCGTGGGCAAGAACTGCCACATCGGCGCTGGAACCGTGTTGGCAGGCGTCGTTGAGCCCGCAAGCGCCACGCCCGTCATCATCGAAGACGACGTCATGATCGGCGCCAACGCCGTGGTCCTGGAGGGCGTACGCGTGGGCAAGGGCGCTGTTGTTGCCGCCGGCGCCGTGTGCGTCGAGGACGTCCCCGCCGGTGCCGTCGTGGCCGGTGTCCCCGCCCGCGTCATCAAGATGCGCGACGAGAAGACCGACAGCAAGACCGGCCTGGAAGAGGGCTTACGTCAACTTTAATAGTTACGCGGTTTTGACAAACCGCGTTTTCGCTGACGTATGCCCAACCTGCGGCGCAATGTCAGCAACCAAGCCGAAAACAAAAAAGGCCGAAGTCCCGAAGGGCTTCGGCCTTTGCTTTCTCGCTGTAGGCGCAACGCAACTTATCGATTCTCGATGCTACCGATATTTTTGAGCTCGATGGAGATGAGGCCGTTAGGCTCATTGACGAACTCGATGTACTCGGAGTTGGAACCCATCTCGGCCGGGAAGCTGATCTCGATACCCGTGTCGGTACGGATCTTATGATTGCGCACCGCCGCGCGTTCGACCTGCTTGCGCTCCACGGGCACACGCTCAGGCACCTTCTCCTCGGTCAGTGCCGCGCGCACGCACTCCTTGATGACCGGCTCGTCCTCAAAGACCTCGTCGACGATATCCCAAGGCGGCAGCTCCTCGTCATCCTCGACCTTCTCGGCAACAGCAGCCTTAACCTTGGCGAGCGCTACGGCCGTATTGGCACCGTGCTCCTCGGCGACTTCCTCGACCACACGCGTCACGGTGTCGATGACTTCCTTGCCCGATACGCCCGTGTCGCACTGCAGCAGGCCATCGGGGATAAGCATACGGTCCTCGCCGGCGATCTTGCGTTTCTTGTCCACATAGCCGATCTCCATGGTGCTTGCACGCACGATTGCATAGCTCGGCACCTTTTGCGAGGGATTCGGCAGAATGGCGTAGTGGCGCGCAATGTCGTTGCGCACCTCGCCCTCTTCGCGACCTACCTCGTGCATAAAAGCCTGCTTGGAGCCCAGCAGCATCACGGCAAACCAGCGGGCATCCTCATCGTCATCAAAGTCCGCCACAAGCACGTCAGTGGACTCGGCTTTCTCGGCCTTGGTAAGTTCGGAAGAGATGAACTCCGCAATCTGCTGAGACAGGTCCACGAACTCACGCTCACCAAAGAAATAGCCCTTGAGCTCGCCGCCGAATGCGGAGTTCTCGGCAAACGTGGCGCGTTTATTGTCGGCCGAGGTGCGTGCGCGGCGCAGATGCGTGGTCACGAAGTTGCGCACGGTACGGCTCTCGATATCGAGCTCGCGCTGGCTCATAACGTTGACGGCAGAGTCAAAGTCCAGGATATGCAGAATCGCGTGATTGATTTTCATATACGGCATTCCGTTCTAGATTGATTTCGGCACGAATCAGTATAGCGGTCGAGCCCGCCCCAGGCGCTTCGAAGATTGGTGCATCGGGGACAGGTTGCTTGCACCAATGGTTAGCGCAGGAGCTCGGACTGCCAAGCCTCGAGCTGTTCTGCCAAACTCTTGCCGGCAGCGGGCATGTCGATCTGGGGTCGTTTGGGCAACAGTGCGCATTTAAGGATTGCCACGATGGTCTGCGAGACAAAGCGTCGTGTATCCTTGTCAAAGCCTTGCGCAGCCTGGAGCATCACGGGCAGGCTCTCGCGCAGATTCCCGGCGATATCCGCAAACCGCTCAGCACCCGTAGCCTCAAACACGGAGAACAACGCATCTACAAAACGCTCGCGTTCGCTAGGCGACACTGCAAGCAGCATCTCGCGAATGGAACCATCAACGTATCGAGCACCGGCGGACAGGCGCTCACAGTACACGAAGTCGTGACCATCAACCACCCAGCTAAAGGGATTGTGCTGCAGCAGGCTGAACTCGGTGCTCTCAACGATGGCATAGTCCTCCTGTGTCTCGAGCATCATGCCAAAGATCGACGATCGAGGTAGCGTCTTGTCGATTCGACCGGAAAGATCGGCAAAGGCGTTGCCGTTCAGAAACTCCTCGACGAAGCCCGGACCATCATGGGAATACGCCCGTTCGATTCGCTCACGGGCGACATCGGAGCACATCGCCGCACCGTACACCGCAAGGTTTCCGCCCTTGGAATGACCTCCGCACAAAAGCGGCCCGTCAATCGCATCCGCCGCCTCGTCCACATAACGCGCCGCGGATTCCTGGGCCGGCACAGGACACCGGAACGCCATGTTAAAATCCTCTTTCCAGCCCACAATCGTGCTGTCGGTCCCCCGGAAGGAAAGATAGCTAAACCCCGCCGGAAACCGGAACGTCATGGCTGCAAACTGCTCCGTCGCCACCATATCGCTCACAGCACGATAGCCGCAAACGTGCACGCCACGGTAGCGAGGACTTGCTGCCACGGCCTCCAACAAGGCCCTGCTCCCCTCCGAGTCCCACAAGTCGTCAATCATGTCCCGGTAGCACTCGGCACGCAGCAGCTCGCGTACGTCAAGGCCCTGCCAGTTCGTCAGCTCCGCCATATCACCCGGCAAACGCAAATAGGACAACCACGCAAAGACCAGGCTATCCACCGCGCAGAACGGCCGCTCCTCAAACGGATCAAACGCCGTCTGGGCATAGGTCAAAAAATTAGGCGAATCCGACATGGCCCTCCCATCAACTATGGTGCATTGGGATGGTGCATTGGGGTCAGGTTACTTTGCACCAAAAAGGCGCCCGGACCGTGTGGGCCCGGACGCCTTAATTGTAGCTTTTCGCTCTAGCGAGCTTGATTTAGCAGGAGAAATCGACGCTGTCGATGATGTCCTTGAGGGCCTTGGCGGAGACGGTGAGCTCATGCTGCTCGTCGTCGTTCAGCGGCACGGGGACGCGGCAGACGACGCCGTCGCGGCCAACGACCGTCGGCATGGAGATAGCCAGATCGGACAGGCCATACTCGCCCACCATGAGCGAGGAAACGGGCAGAACGGTCT
>CABSNA010000039.1 GCA_902478865.1 uncultured Collinsella sp. | reverse complement strand
CGAGCTGCAGCTTTGCCGTACCCAGCACCATCTGGCTCACAATGCGATAGGCATCAGCACGCGGGATACCGTGCTTGACCGCTGCATCGCCCAGGGCCTCGATTGCCATGGCGACAAACGCCGGAGCGCAACCACCCACCGTGCCGCCCACAAACAGCAGGCTTGTGTCGAGCTCGACGACAGCGCCAAGCTTACCGAGCAGGTCGAGCACCACAGCACGCTGCTCGTCGTTAAGCGTCGAAGCCTTCTCGCAGGCGATGACGCCCTCGCCCACCGAAACCGGCGTGTTGGGCACCGTCGAGATATGCGAGACGCCCGGCAGGACCTGCTCCCACTTGGCACTGTCCCAGGTCCAGGCAACCGACAGAACGACCTTTTTGGCAAGAGCATCCTTGAGCGGGGCGAATACCTTCTCGATCATGTACGGTTTGACCGCAGCGACCACGATATCGGATGCGGCGACAACCTCGGCGGCATCGTGGCAGGCGACCATGCCGCGCGCCTCGCAGCGCTCAACCAGTGCGTCGTAGCGACCCGCGCAGGCGCACATGTCGCTCGCAGCTACACCGGCAGCGATCCAGCCATCGGCCATAGCGCTCGCCATATTGCCAAAACCGACAAATCCAATCTTCATATCGCATAGTCCTTTCAGACACATTCCTCAAAACGAAAGGTATTGTCCCACGCCATTGTTTCGTATTGCCGACCTATTTGTGATACGGCTCGCCACGACTGATCTTGCAGGCACGGTAAATCTGCTCCAGCAGCACCACACGCGCCAGGTTATGCGGCAAGGTAATGCGTCCAAAGCTGAGCATCTCGTCGGCTCGTGCGCGCACGTCATCACTCACGCCGTCCGAACCGCCGATTACAAAGGCAATGTCGCTGCTGCCTCGCAGCATAAGATCGTCGAGCCTCGCCGAAAACTCCTCGCTCGAGCGCTCCTTGCCCTCGATAGCCAGCAGGATCACATGCGCTCGAGATGGCAAGGCGGCAAGAATCGCCGCCCCCTCCTTGTCGCGCGCGGCATCCACGCCGCCCGCCTTAGCCGGGTCGATATCGGCCACCTCGCGGATATCCACCTTGGCATAGGCACCTAGGCGCTTGGTGTACTCAGCGCACGCGTCCTTCCAAAAGCGCTCCTTGAGCTTACCGACGCAAACGACGGTGTATTTCACGCGCGTCTACTCCTTCGAATCGTTTTGAACTTTGCCGGCGGCCAGCATCTGCTCGAACATCGAGGCCGACTGCGAAAAGTCGCTCGGCAGCACGACCGTCGAGGTTTTACCCGTGCGAGCGAACTCCGTCATCATCTCGGACCACTGCGTAAACATGAACAGTTGGTTGGCCTCGTCATTGCCGACACCCGTCTCCTGGATGATCTCGAGCGAATCTTTGATACCCAGTGCGATGGCCTTGCGCTGGTTGGCGATGCCCTCGCCCGCCTTTTCCATTGCCTCGGCCTCGGCGGTCGCCTCGGTAACGCGCTTGATGCGGTCTGCCTCGGCGAGCTCCTGTGCCGCAGCGCGCTTGCGCTGGGCGGCGTTGATGTCGTTCATGGAGTTCTCAACCTCGGTCGGCAGTGCGATTTTGGTGATGAGCGTCGACACGAGGGTGAAGCCGTAGGCGGCCATCTGCTCGGAAACGGTAGCGTTGACATCCTTGGCGATGTCATCCTTCTTGGCAAAGACCTCATCGAGTGTGTAGACAGGAATCGAAGAGCGCAGGGCGTCGGTGATGAAGTCACGCATCTGGTCGACGGGCTCCTGCAGCATGTAGTAGCTCTTGTAGATGCCCGAATCTGCCGGGCCGGCGCCCATGTCGTAGCTCACGTGGTACTGAGCGGAGACCTCAAGGCCGATGGTCACGTTGTCCTGGGTCTTAACGTCGATGCCAAAACCGTTTTTCATGGTGCGCAGGCTCACCGTGGCGGCCTTGCGGTCGATCACGGGCACCTTCACGTGGAAGCCCGCGTTGACGATACGATTGAACTTACCCAAGCGCTCGATGATTACGGCGTGCTGCTGTTCAACGACATAACAGGCGTTGGGGAGCAGCAGCAACAGAATGATGATGGGAATCAAAAGGCTGGTAAGGGCGGCGATGATACCGGAAAACAGCATGGTCTCTCCTCTGATAGGCACACGTTGGCATTAGGATACCCGTCCAAGGAGATCGTGCATAACAAAAAAGCTCCCATTGCTGGGGGCTCTTTCATTTAATGGTGCGGGCGAAAGGACGTCCGCGTATCCGCTTCGCGGATCCGCACCGGCTTCGCCCGCCTGCCGGCGGACTCGCCAGCTCGCTAAAAACGCTCCGCGTTTTCTTGACGCTCGCTCCTTCACAGGTTCAAGTCCCTGCGATGGGCCCATAACAAAAAAGCTCCCATTGCTGGGAGCTCTTTCAATCAATGGTGCGGGCGAAAGGACTTGAACCTTCATGGGGTTGCCCCCATACGGACCTGAACCGTACGCGTCTGCCAATTCCGCCACGCCCGCGTGCAGGAATTAGAATAACGGAGCGCCACCGCGAACGCAAGAACTATTTTTGAAAAAGTTTGCAGGCATTTTCCCAAGCGGCATGCGCGATTGTTTCGGCGTCCTCACCAGTGCGATCGACACGGTCGTTAACCAGCGCGTTTGCCGTAATGGAGATCATTGCGGGCTCGCATTCAAGACCGCGGATGGGCTCCGGAGCCATATACGGGCAATCCGTCTCGAACAAAATTCGATCGAGTGGGGTTGCCGCAAATGCCTCGCGCACGTCTTCGTTGCGCTTAAAGGTGGCCGCACCACCATAGGCGATATAGCAGCCCAGCTCCACAAAGCGCTCCATCGTGGCGCGGTCCTCGCCAAAGCAGTGCAGCACGCAACCGGCCTGGGGCACACCCACCTCGCGCAGCACGTTGTACGCATCCATATGCGAGGTGCGCTCCCCATCCGAGTCCTCGTGCCGCAGGTGCAGCTCCACCGGCACATTGCGGCGCACGGCAACTTCGAGCTGACGCGCCATGCAATCAATCTGCACACTGTGGGGCGCCGGCGCGATGTCGTCGTCGTAATCCATGTGGTAGTCCAGACCGATCTCGCCGATACCGGCGCACAAAGGGTCATCGAGCGCAGCAACAACCTGCGCGTGAATGTCATCGGTATAATCCGGCGCGCCATACGGATGCACGCCGGCAAGATACTTGATCTGCGGGATATCCTGCATCGGCAGAATCTCGCGCGTCAGCCAGTCGCTATAGTCCGTCACGCTGCGCTTGTCGGCGATGGGGTCGAGCATCGTCACCAACAGGTCGACGCCCGCGGCTTTGGCGCGCACGAGTGTCTCGGGCACATCCTTGCCCCAGAACGAAAGCAGATGCGCATGCGTGTCGGCAAGCGGTGCCAAGGGCACGGGACAAGCAACCGTCTTCTTTTTCTTGGTAAACGTCACGCGTTCGGCATTAAGCGTCATGGGAAAGCTCCCGAGCCAGGCACACAAAGTCGGCGACGCCGAGCGTCTCGGCGCGCGTGGTGGGTGCGATACCGCAAGCCTCAAAGGCGGCGTCGAGCACGTCCTTGGCAAAGCCGTTGGCGCTCATGGAATTGCGGATGGTCTTGCGGCGCTGAGCAAATGCAGCATCAATCACGCGGGCCACAAACTCGCGATCGAGTCCTTCGGGCGCCACGCCGTCAACACGGTCGATACGCACGACGGCCGAGTCCACGTGCGGTGCCGGCATAAAGCAACGTGGCGGCACCTCAAAGCGACCCGTAACCTGCGCATACAGGCCAAGCTTTGCCGTATAGCCGCCATAGGTCTTGTTACCCGGCACCGCGGCAATGCGATCGGCAACCTCCTTTTGAACCATGACCACGGCACGCTTGAGCGCGGGCATCGTCTGGAAGAACTGCAGGATGATCGTCGCCGCCACGTTATAGGGCAGGTTCGCGACAAATACCGTCGGCTCACCGCCTGCAGCCTGCTCAATCTGCTCCGGGCCCACCTTAAGCGCGTCGCCCATGATAAAGCGGAAGTTGGCATAGTCGGCGGCATGGGCATCGAGCACCGGTTCGAGTTCGGGATCGGCCTCAATGGACGTAACGCACGCCGCTTCCTGCAGCAACGCAAGTGTCAACGTACCGCAACCCGGACCCACCTCGAGTACGCGCTCGTCACCTGCAAGCTCGGCAAGCTCGCAGATACGCTCGATCACATGGTTGTCGATCAGGAAGTTCTGGCCCAGGCGATGCTTGGTCGCAAGGCCAAACTCCTCCAGCAGCTCCCTTGTTGCCGTGGGGTTTGCCAAAGGCGAAGTTGTCATAGTTGCCTCCTTAGCATGATGGCGGCGTCTTGAAACAAAAGGGCATGGACCGTTGCGGCCATGCCCTTACATCTAAACAGCAAATTGCCGATATGGCGCGCGGCGTCTTAGCCCAGACGCGGGAACAGCGGCTCACCCTTCTCGACGGGCTGACCACCGGCAAGCAGGCCCCAAGCGCAAATGCCCTTGAGGTCGTCGCTCGCGGCCTCGTCCTCGCAGGACAGGCGGCGCAGGGCTTCGGCAGAGGTCTGAGGCATGAGCGGCATCAGCAGGTGAGCGGCAATGCGGATGGCCTCGAGCAGGTTGTAGATCACAAATGCCAGCTCGTCAGCCTTAGCCTCATCCTTGGCAAGCGCCCAAGGCTCGGAGTCCTCGATGTAGTGGTTGGCGGCGTGGATGAGCTCCATAACCTCGTCCTTGGCTCCGCCGTAATCGAGCACGTCCATCTTGGCCATGTAGCGCTCGACCAGGCCGTCGGCGATCTTTGCCAGCGGGTTGTCGAACGCATCGAACGATGCGGGCTTGGCGGGCGCGCAGCCGTCAAAGTACTTGCCGCTCATGTTGAGCGAACGCGAGATGAGGTTGCCCCAGCTGTTGGCCAGGTCGGCGTTGTAGACCTGCTCCATGCGATCGAAGCTGATGGCGCCGTCGGTGCCGGGGACGACGTCGGTCATAAAGTAGTAGCGATAGCCCTCGACGCCCAGCATGTCGATAACGTCCTGCGGAGCGATGGCGTTACCGCGGCTCTTGGACATCTTCTCGGCCTTGCCGGTCTCGGCATTGCGCACGGTCAGGAAGCCGTGGGCAAAGACGTGCTCGGGCAGGGCCTCGCCGATGGCCATGAGCATGGCGGGCCAAATGACGCAGTGGAAGCGGATGATGTCCTTACCCACGATGTGGAACTGCGCGGGCCAGCGATAGGCCAGCTCGGCACGCGCCTCGTCGGTGTCGACACCGTAGCCGACGGCCGTCATATAGTTGAGCAGCGCGTCAAACCATACATAGGTCACATGGCCCTCGTCAAACGGAACCTGGATGCCCCAGTCAAAGCTCGTGCGACTCACGGAAAGGTCGTTGAGGCCGCCCTCGACAAAGCTGCGAACCTCGTTCATGCGGAACGCAGGCTCGACAAAGTCGGGGTGCTCGTCATAGAGCTTGAGAAGCTTGTCCTGGAAGGCGGAAAGCTTAAAGAAGTAGGACTCCTCCTGGACGCGCTCAAGCGGACGGTGGCAGTCGGGGCATAGATGCTGGCCGACGCTGCCGTACTCCTCGTCGCCCTTCTGGACCTGCGTATCGGTGAAGTAGGTCTCGTCAGGCACGCAATACCAACCGTCGTAGCTGCCCTTATACAGATAGCCAGACTCCTTCATGCGCTCCCACAGGTACTGCACGGCATGATGCTGGCGCGGCTCGGTGGTGCGGATGAAGTCGTCGTTGGAGATCTCGAGCTTGCTCCAAAGCTCCTTGAAGTGCGGAGCCTGGCTGTCGGTCCACTCCTGCGGCGTCATGCCATGCTTGGCTGCGGCCTCGGCGACCTTCTCGCCGTGCTCGTCCATGCCGGTCAGGAACTTGACGTTATAGCCGGCGGAGCGGCGATAGCGAGCCTGAACGTCGGCGATGATGGTGGAATAAGCCGTGCCCAGGTGCGGATCGGCGTTGACGTAGTAGATGGGCGTCGTGATAAAGAACGAAGGCTTGCTTTGATCCATGGGGTTTGTCCTCCAGAAAAACGTTGCATACAGGGGATGATTCTAGCGCAAGGGCTGGATATCCTCCATCTATTGCATATCGAGCACCATGGCATAGACATCGCGCTTGCGGCGCGAATACTTCTGAGACAGGCGCTTGGCCACCGCAGACGCGGGCTCCCCCTCCTCGAGCGCGGTGCGGATATCCTCGCGCAGGGCATCGTCGGGATCCGCTACCGCAGCGCCAACCGGCGCGATGCCGGCCTCCTCGTCCTCGCTCGGCGGCGCGATGACCAGCGCAATCTCGCCCTTTACCTCGCCGCGAGCACGCAGCTCCTCGGCAAGCTGGTCAGCGGGCCCGCGCAAGACCTCCTCGTGCAGCTTGGTGAGTTCGCGGCAGACGGCAAGCTCACGCTGGGGAAAGACCTCCGCCACGGCCTCGAGCGTCGCCACGATGCGATGTGGAGACTCGTAGAAGATGAGCGCGCCGGGCACCACGGCAAGGCGCTGCAAACGGCGCACACGGTCGCCGTGCTTTCGGCCCAAAAAGCCCTCGAAGAAAAAATGCTCGCAGGGAATGCCGGACGAAACGAGTGCCGTGACGCAAGCAGAGGGTCCGGGAATAACTTCGACAGGCACATCGGCCTCACGCGCCGCCTCGACCAGCGCCTGGCCGGGATCGGACACGCTCGGCATGCCGGCGTCCGAGGCAAAGGCGAGGGTCTCCCCCGCCAGCAGACGGTCGACCAGGCCGGCAGCGCGGCTAGCGATCACATTCTCGTCGCAACGGACAAGCGGCTTGGAAATACCCAGGTGCATCAGCAGCTTTGACGTCACACGCGTGTCTTCGCAGCAAATGGCATCGGCGGCGGCAAAAGCCTCGCCAACGCGCGGGGACAGGTCGCCTAGGTTGCCGATGGGCGTGCCGACCACATAGAGTTTGCCCGTATGGGCGCTGTTTTGCGTCATATCAACCTATTCAATCATGCCGCGCTCGAGCGTACCGAGCGCCGCGCGGGCGTCCCATGCTGCAATGCGCTTCTCGGTCTTCCACGTTTGGAAGAACCAACCGGCAGCCGGCGCAAACGAAGCCAGCTGGTTGGCGATAAACACGCGCTCGTAGGCATTGCGGCCCTCGGGCGTAACCGACGAGTTAGCAAAGATCGCCGCGCCCGACCATTCGCCCACCAGCACGGGGAACCCAGTCGAAATCGCCTCTTTAAGCTCGCGCTTGTTACGCGAAATCGCCGTCGTCAGCCCGCGGGGGCTCGTGATGTCGAGCGCATACTCGTCGCGGTAATGGTACAGGTGAAGGTCCATGTAGACGTTCTTGTACTTGGCGCCGCGCATAAAATGCTTCCACTCGCTGGGATGCCCCGACGACGAGAAGACGACGATCTTATCCTCGGGCATATACGAACGGACGAGCTCGTAGGCATCGCGATAGAAATTGCGCAGGTAGTGAGCGGGAATGCCATCCGTCATGGTGAAGAGGCTCTTGCGAACGCTCATCTGCGGCGTGTCCAGCAGCTCAATGCCCAGCAGGCTCTCGGCCTCGCCATAGCGATCGGCCAAGCGCTCGAGCACGTCGAGTGCGACATGACGGCCGTTGGTGGACGAATGCCACTCGGCGACAGCCTCCGGCGTGGTGGGCGAATCGTTGGAATCGCCCTGGCCACCGGGCACGGTTGCCAGATCGAGCAGCACGCGGATATCGTACTTGGCAGCCCACTCAATCGCGCGGTCGATGTAATCGACAACCGATATGTAGGAGGCATCGGACTCCTGTGAGCCAAAGGCATACCAGGGCACCGGCAGACGCACGGCATTGAGACCGATCTGCGCCATGCGGCGAAAATCGTCCTCGCTCACAAACGTCTCGTAATGACGACGCATGCGCTCGTTATAGGCGGCGGTACCCATGGCCTCCTGCAGCTCGGCTGCGTTGGATGCGCCGGTCGCCGCGTACAGCGACGGGGTCACCCAAGGCTCGGGAATAAACCAGCCAGAGAGATTAACGCCGAGTATCCTCTCCATCACTGCCCCCTTCGGATCGTGCAGGCCGAGCCTGCATCGTATTGCATAGGAAAAGTATCGTTTTGAGTATACCCGCGCGTGCGGACAGACGACCGAACGGTCTGTAAAGTGGCGCAAAAGCGGGAGGAATATCTGGGCGGGCCCGAGATGGCGCGCCGAGATGTACATATGCGCCGGAAGTAGGCGGCCGGAAAGCGCATCCCGTTTTTCGCAAAAGACTGGGATGCATTTTCCGTTCGAGGCCTCAATCGGAAAATGCATCCCGTTCTGAGCGCGAGATCTGGGACGCAGTTTCCGCCAAAGGCCGCAAAAGGAAAGCACGTCCCATTCTGACGCCGGATTCCGGGTCGCGCTTTCCCAAGCGACATCAAAGCGGAAAACGCATCCCACTCTGAAGCCAAATTCCGGGACGCAATTTCCGCAGAGCCCTCGATAAAAGAAAAGGACCCCTTTGCAGAGGTCCTAGTCAATTCAAGGTGGCGGGGAAGGGAATCGAACCCCTGACACGAGGATTTTCAGTCCTCTGCTCTACCAACTGAGCTACCCAGCCATTTGAGGTGTGCCTTGTTTCAAGGCTTGATTAGTATAACCAAGGACGCGTTCCGGTCAACCGAGAATTTTAAAAAAGTTTTTGAGCACAGCCTCGGTTCTATAAATCGGCACGTCAGAGACATCAGCCGGCAGCAAGAAGTTTTTCGCTCAGAGCCGCACGGGCAAACTCACTTGGCGTCATCCCCTCGGCAGCCGCCCGTCGACGAATGGCCTCCTTCATTCCCAGAGGAATCTTGACCGACAACGTTGCCGTCCCCTCACCTGAGAGCGGGGGCCGTCCATGCACGATCCCACCAACGGTATGTTCGCCATCCGGAAACTCTCCGCGCTCGTACGACTCGCACCACGCGTCAATCATTTCATCCGTTACAACCTGACCATTAGCGGCCGTATACGTCTTGCCCATCATCGACCCCTTTGCCGAGCCTGTTCAATCTCCTGCCAAAATTTCTTCTGGACTGGAGACAAGGCATGAATGATAAGCCACCCACGGAGAAGCTCGACCGCGACAAGCTCCACGCTTCGTCCGTCTGGGAGCCATCCAATCGCAAGCCATCTCGGCGGCTCGTCCTTCGACTCGCGACGAATGCACTCAGTAACCGCAAGCCAAGCGCTAAGCACCTGCTGTTCTGTCAGGTGCTTTTTAGCGTTGGGATGGATCTCAACATCCATGCATCTTCTCCTCCATCTTACCCAATTTCGTATGACGAAAGTCCGCTGTCGCCAATTCTTAAGCCGGCACGCGTTGGAGAGCAGGGGTCGAAACAATGATTGAAGAGCGTTCTAGTGCGGCCCAGGCGCCGGGGTAGGAGCACATACGCCAGGGACATACGTTTTCGTAGCGCGCGAGGATATTGCCGTCGCGATCGATGAAGGCGATGTCGATGGGATAGGCCATAAAACACGTGTGGACCGAAGAGCAGCGTGGAAACGCCATGACGAGCGGCAGGCCGTTGGCGGCAACCGGACGCCGTCCCAGCATGCCGCGCAGGCGCATGACAAACGACTCCGCCACCGCAAACTCGGCCGGCGTCCAACCCAGCCTATTGAGTGCCCGCGCGTAGGCGATGTAGGACGAGACCGCGGTCACATGACCACCCCCGGGCGCCATGGATCGACCGTCACCGCGCGCTCGTGCGACAACGTTGTCGGCGCCCCCAGCGGAACGCCAGCGATGCTGAGAG
>CABSNA010000038.1 GCA_902478865.1 uncultured Collinsella sp. | reverse complement strand
GTAGGCGCCGGGGGATACCCAGCGCCAGATGCAATTACGAGAGTTTTTGAATCGCGCGCGCGACGCGGGCGATGGGTAGGCCCACCACGTTATAGAAGTCGCCCGAAATATCGTGCACGAGCATGCGTCCTCCTGTGCCCTGAATGCCGTAGGCGCCGGCCTTGTCCATGGGCTCTCCCGAGGCGACGTAGTGCTCGATTTGCTCGTCGGTGAGCTCGTAGAACGTCACGTCGGTCACATCGACAAAGGACAGACTCTCGGCGGCATGCGGGGCGGCCGTATCGCCTGCCTTAACGATGCAGACGCCGGTTGCGACCTGGTGCGTGCGGCCCGAAAGCTCACGGAGCATGGTGCGCGCCTCGTCCTCGGTTGCCGGCTTGCCCAGAATCTTGCCGTCAAAGGTGACGATGGTGTCGGCCGCGACCGTTAGCTCATTGGGCTCGGCATACTCGGCGGCAACGGCGGCGGCTTTTGCGCGTGCTAAGCGTTCAACGAGCGTAAGCGGGGCCTCGCCATCAAACGGCGTTTCGTCGATATCGGCAGGAATGATGCGAATGTCATACCCTGCCTCGCGCATCAACTCGATGCGGCGCGGTGATTGCGAAGCCAAAATCATAGTTGGATGCCCTCGGCGACCTTCTCGACAGCCTTGTCGCCGGCGAGCGTGCGCAGCAGTTCAAGCGCAAAGGGGAGCGACTGAGCCATGCCGCTGGCGGTGATGATGTTGCCGTCTTGCGTAACCTTCTCGCCGGTATAGGCGCCCTCGGGGAAGCTTTTCTCAAAGCCAGGGAAGCACGTGGCATGGCGCCCCTCGAGCAGGTCGAGCTCGCCCAGGATAAACGGGGCGGCGCAGATGGCGGCGACGTGCTTGGTCGCGGCGAACTCGCAGACCACGTCGCAGACGCGCTGATCTGCGCGCAAGTTGGTGGCACCGGGCAGGCCGCCGGGCAGCACGACGCAGTCGTACTCGTCAAAGTTGATCTCATCAAAGAGTGCATCGCAGGTCACGGGGATCTGCAGCGAGCTTACGACCTCACGCGTGGGCATAATCGAGACGAGCGTGGCACGCACGCCGCCGCGACGCATGACATCGACCATGGTCAAGCATTCAATAGTTTCAAAGCCATCGGCGGCGAGAACGGCAACGCTGGGCATGAGGGTTCCTTTCATAGGCGGCATACAATTAGCCGTCTTATACCCCGAAGACCTCCGCTTGCCACGCTCGATTTCCCAATGTTTAAAATAGCCCCGTCCGAATTAGCTACCCTCACCCATCCTCAACAATCTCAATCTGTAACATCTAGACCCACTTTTGACCCCTAACTGTTACAGATCAAGACAAACGGAAACCGCCCCGACAAAACGTCTAAATCTGTAACATCTACGGACCAAAACCGGGTCTTACTGTTACAGATCGAGACAGTCCCCAACAGCACCGCCCCGTTCGGGGAACGACCGCCACAGGTACGGCGGGCAGAGGCTCACTTTTTTCCTCGGTTTTTTTCTTGACGGAATCTCACCTGTTGTAGTACTTTGTCCCAGTCTAAAAACGCGTGGACTTTTCTGGGCGCTAGCCACCTTTTTGCCACGCAACCGAGCAGTCGGTTGCGTGGCTTTTTTCGTCTTGGCAGCAGGTACCACATGCACCGCCAGAAGACCGCACGAGCCCACCTTCCGACTGCAGGGAACAGACGCACGAGACGTGCATCTGTAAGACAGCAGACGGAAGGGAGCCTAATGGCAGGAACAAACACAATCAAGCAACAGGCCGCCGGGGCAGGAGCCACGGGCGTGGGACAGGCCAAGGCGGCGCTCCAGGTCTTTGCGGGCGGCGCCTGCTACGGCGCGATGGCCACGACCTACAAGCTCGCCTACGCCGCGGGCTTCACCTCGGCGCAGGTGGTGGCGAGCCAGGCGTGGTTCGGCTGCCTCTTCTTCGCCCTCGCCACACTCGCGGGCCACGCACTCGGGCACCGCTGGCAGCGCGTGGGCTGGAAGCTCGCCCTTAAGCTCATGGGCCTGGGAGCCCTCACCTGCCTCACCTCAATCCTCTACTGCTACGCCATGAGCGTGCTGCCCGCCCCGGTGGCGCTCACGCTCCTCTTCCAGTTCACGTGGCTGGGGCTCCTGTGGCAGACCGTCATGACGCGCCGACCGCCGAGGGTCCTCCAAGTGGCCTCCGCCCTGGTCATCGTCTTCGGAACGGTGTTCGCCAGCGGCGTCTACAAGACCGGCATCACCGGGTACGACCCCGTGGCCCTGCTCTGCGCGCTGGGGGCGGCCGTGTCCTGCTCCCTCTTTGTCGCCCTCTCCGGCAAGGTCGAGGCCCCCTGCTCGTCCGAGCAGCGTGGCGTCATCGTGTGCGCGGGCTCCGTGGTCATGTCGCTCACGGTGTGCCCGGACTACGTCGTCTCGGGCGTCCTCGCCCAGGGCATCCTGCCCTTTGCCGTCATCGCCGGCTTCTTTGGCATGCTCTGCCCGGTCCTGCTCTTCGGCATGGGCTCTCCGCACCTGCCCGCGGGCCTCTCCACTGTCATGGCTGCCGCGGAACTCCCCGCCGGCCTGCTCATTGCCATGATTGTCCTCGGCGAGCCGCTCGGCGTCGTCGAGTGGCTGGGCGTCGCCATCATCCTCGCCGGCGTGTGCCTGGCGCAGGTCCCCTCCCTGCTTGGAGGCCGGGAGGCACGTCGCGCCGCCGCAGGACAAGCCGTCAGCTAGTCACCCCTTCACAGGCGGCCCGCGCGCATCAGGGAAAGGGCCACGGGCCCGGCGCGTGAGGTCGCAAGGACGTTATAAAGCGTCCCCCGCAGAGATGGGGGCGCCAGAGAGAAGGAGGCACTATGCCATTTCCAAAAGGGTTCCTTTGGGGAGGAGCTACCGCTGCCAACCAATGCGAGGGAGGTTATGACGAGGGCGGCCGCGGCCTTGCCAATGTCGACGTCATCCCACACGGGCCGGAGCGCAACGACGTGAGTCGCGGCCTGAGGCGCATGCTCGACTTTGAGCCCGGGTACTACTACCCGGCCCAGACGGGCATCGACTTCTACCACCACTACCGCGAGGACATAGCCCTCTTCGCGGAGATGGGCTTTAAGGTCTTTCGCCTCTCCATCGCTTGGAGTCGCATCTTCCCCAACGGCGACGAGGAGGAGCCCAACGAGGCCGGGCTCGCCTTCTACGAGGACGTGTTCCGCTGCTGCCGCGAGCACGGGATCGAGCCCCTCGTGACCATCACGCACTTCGACTGCCCCATCCACCTCGTCAAGAAGCACGGCGCCTGGCGAAACCGCACCCTCATCGAGCTCTACAAGCGGCTCGTGACGGTGCTCTTCAACCGCTACCGCGGCCTCGTGCGCTGGTGGATCACGTTCAACGAGATGAACATGATCTTGCACCGTCCCTTCATGGGTGCCGGCATCGTCCTCGAGCCCGGGGAGAATGCCCGCGAGGCCGAGTACCGCGCCGCGCACAACGAGCTCGTGGCGAGCGCCTGGGCCACCAAGATCGCCCACGAGGTCGACCCGGAGAACAAGGTGGGCTGCATGCTCGCCGCGGGAAGCTACTACCCCTACTCCTGTCGTCCCGAGGACGTCCGCGCAGCGCAGGTCAAGAACCAGGAGGACCTCTTCTTCGTGGACGTGCAGGCACGCGGGCACTACCCCGGCTACGCGCTCAAGATGCTCGAGCGCGAGGGCATCGACGTGGGCATGACCGCCGAGGACGAGCGCATCCTTGCGGAGAACACCGTCGACTTCATCTCGTTTAGCTACTACTCCTCGCGCTGTACCGCGGGCGACCCCGATTCCGTGGGCGGCGTCGCCGAGGGCAACGCCTTCGCTGGCGTGGAGAACCCCTACGTGCGCACGAGCGACTGGGGCTGGGTCATCGACCCGCTGGGGTTCCGCATCACGATTAACGACCTCTGGGACCGCTACCAGAAGCCGCTCTTTGTGGTGGAGAACGGCCTCGGCGCCTATGACGAGGTGCTTCCCGACGGCACGATCGAGGACGACTACCGCATCGCCTACCTGCGCGAGCACATCGAGGCCATGCGCGACGCCATCGAGCAGGACGGCGTCGAGATGCTCGGCTACACCACCTGGGGGCCGATCGACCTCGTGAGCGCGGGCTCCGGCGAGATGGAGAAGCGCTACGGCTTCATCTACGTGGACCGCGACAACCTGGGCAACGGCACGCTCGAGCGCAGGCGCAAGAAGAGCTTCTACTGGTACCAACAGGCCATCGCCACCAACGGAGGCGACCTGGGCTAGCCGCCCGGGCAATATCACTAAGGAGAAAATAATGGCTGAAAAATACGACGATCTGGCCAGATCCATACTCGAGAACGTAGGCGGCACAGAGAACGTCGCCAGCGTCGCGCACTGCATCACGCGCGTGCGCTTCAAACTCAAGGACGAGTCCCGCGCCAACACTGCCAAGATCGAGGCCCTCAAGGGCGTCATCCAGGTCATCCAGGCCAACGGCCAGTACCAGGTGGTTGTGGGTAACATCGTCGAGGACGTCTACGACGCGGTCCTGGAGGCCGGCAACTTCTCGGGCGGCGCAAGCGCCGACGACGAGCCCCAGGGCGATAAGACCGTTGCCTCCGTCGTCATCGACCTCATCTCTGGCATCTTCCAGCCCATCCTGGGACCGCTTGCCGCCGCAGGCATCATGAAGGGACTGCTTGCCCTCATCACCTACTTCGTCCCGGCCTTTGCAAACGACGGCCTCTACACGCTGCTCTACACCGTGGCTGACGGCTTCTTCTACTTCCTTCCCGTCGCCCTGGCGTTCAGTGCCGCGCGCAAGTTCCGCATGAACGAGTTCACCGGCGTGGCAATCGGCGTGGCGCTCCTCTACCCGACGATGGTCGCCCTGACCTCGGGTGAGGCGCTCGGCAGCATCGACCTCGGCGTGGCCGGCACGTTCTCGTGGTACGCCACCGCCCTCGGGCTCCCCATCATCATGCCCGTGTCCGGCTACGTGAGCTCGGTGATCCCCGTCCTTCTCATGGTGTGGTTCGGCTCTATCCTTGAGCGCTGGCTCAAGAGCTGGATGCCGGCTGCGCTCAAGATGTTCCTTGTCCCGCTCGCCACGATGACGGTCTCCATCGTCTTGGGCTACCTCGTCATCGGCCCGGTGGCCACCCTCATCACCAACCTGCTGAGCGCGGCGTTCTCGTTCATCTTCCAGCTTCCCGTGGTTGGTTCCGTCCTGGGCAGCGCCCTGGTCGGCGGACTGTGGATGTGCCTCGTCATCTTTGGCTTCCACTGGAGCCTCATCCCCATCTCCATCATGAACCTGAACACCCTCGGCCACGACAGCGTGCTCGCCGCCACCATCGGCCACGGGTTCGCGCTCGGAGCGGTCATCTTTGCCATGTACCTCAGAAACAAGGACGAGCGCTTCCGCGGCATCGCCCTTCCCGCGATGATCTCCGCCTTCTTCTTCGGCGTCACCGAGCCGGGCATCTACGGCATCGCCCTCCCCAACAAGCGCGCATTCGTCGTGGCATGCCTGAGCTCCGCCGTTGGCGGCGCCATCGTGGGAATGACGGGCGCCCTCATGTACATCTCGGGCGGCCTCGGCGTCTTCAACCTGCTCAACTTCATCGACGGGACCCCTGGTGGCGCCGGGATCTCCCACATGATCTTCGCGATCATCGCCTCGCTCGTCTCTGCCGTCCTGGCCTTTGTTATCGAGTTCATCACCTACCGGCCCAACGACGATGAGGAAGGCGCCCGCTAGCCTGCGCCTCTTCTCGACCAGCTACATGTAATTGAGGAGCAGTTGAGGTGGATGAGGGCCGAGGGCGATCAAGGTGGCCGCCCCCGGCCCGGGACAACCTGCCAGAAGGCGTTTAGCTTTCTCGGGCGGCGCTGAAATGAACTGCGCCCCGATACTTGGACGGGTCAATTAGCGGCCTATGCCGCACATAGGGACTGATTCCGGAACTCCTCCGGGGTCAGCCCCTTTTGCTTAACCCGCCTCCTCCTCTTGTTCCAGTGAACGGTATAGGCTTCGAGGTCCCGCTTGAACTCCTCGAAGCTTCGCCACGTCCGGTTCCTGTAGAATTCGTCCTTCAGGCGCCCGGGCAGCAGCTCTGTCGCATGAGCTTGCCCTCGCACGCCGCCGGCCCCGGCCGGGTCCGGGCACCCTTCGGCCTCCCGCCGGCCTTCGGCGCGCCCGTACCCCCTGTCGCAAAGCTCTGCTGCAAGAGTCCTCAGCGTGGTGTCGTGCCTGACTCTCCCGTCCATAAAGAAGCCCCCATTTCTAATGTTCAAGAAATGAGGGGGCGGTTCAATTTCGGGACGGGGATTAAATAATCATTCGGAGCAAATTTATTTTTATCCCCGTCTCAGAAAAATCATCGGGCGTGGTCTTGGGCAAACAGTCTAGTTGCGCCTAAGGTGGACGACGGTCTCGCAGTGGAAGGTTTGCGGGAACAGGTCGACCGGCGTGATCTTGACGGGGGAGAAGGTACCTTCCTCGACAAAGCGCTTAAGGTCGCGTGCCAGGGTGGCAGGGTCGCAGCTCACATAGGCGACATCGCGCACACTCGTGCTGGCGATGAGGTCGATGGCCTCGGGTGCCAGACCTGCGCGCGGCGGATCGACCACCAGGACATCGGCATCCTGGTCGGGGAACTCGCGCACGGCATCGCCGCCAATGACGTCGACGTTATCAAGCTTGTTGATTTCCAGGTTACGGCGTAGATCGCGCACGGCGGGGCCGTAGGCCTCGACGGCAGCGACAAAGTCGCAGCGGCGGGCGAGCGGCAGGGTAAAGGTGCCGGCACCGCAGTACAGGTCCACGGCAAGCTCGTCTTCCTGCGGGTCGAGCGCTTCCATGACAAGCTCGATCAAAATCTCGGCACCCTTGGTGTTGACCTGGAAAAAAGACGGGGCAGACAAGCGCATCTGACCCTCGGCGATATTCTCGGTCCATGAGCCCTCTCCGGCGAGCATTTCGACCTTGGAGACACGGCGGGCCTTCTTTTCGCCCTTGCTCATCACGCGCACGATGCTCGTGGGATGAGCGGCGTCCGCCAGCACGCGGGAGACCTGCGAGCGCGGAAAAGAGCCTGTGGGCGTCCAGAGTGCGACCTCGAGTGTCTTGGTGCGGCGCGATGCGCGAATGCCCACGCGTTCGAGCCCCAAGTCATGGCTGCCGCTTAGATAGTTGAGTGCGCCGACGACCGATTTGAGTGCCTTCGGGAAGCGCTTATCGAACAGCGGACACATATCGACGGTCACGATTTTGCTGGGGTCGACACCGTGCATGCCAAGGCGCACGCGACCGTTGACGACGGTCGGTTCGAGCTCGATTTTATTGCGGTAGCCCCAGTCGTCCTTGGTGTGGCGGATGGGCTGCACCAGCTCATCGACCTGCTCAGGAGCGAACTTGCCAATGCGTTCGAGCGTGGAGCGCAGGTTTTGCTCCTTGGCGGCGAGCTGTGCCGTGCGTGAGAGATTGCCCCACGAGCAGCCGCCGCAGATGCCCACGAAGGGGCAGGGAGGCTGAATGCGATCGGGGCTTGGCTCCAGAATCTCGGTGGTGCGGGCACGCATGAATGACTTGCCGTCCTGCACGACCTCGGCCTCGACGGTGTCGCCTGCCACGGCGCCCTGCACAAAGACGGCCTTGCCGTTGTCGGCGTGCGCCAGCCCATCGGCGCCGTAGGTCATCGATTCTATAGTGAGCTTCATATCCCTGCCTGTCATTCGCGTTGTTGTCCGCACCATGGTAGCAGGGAAAAGCGCCCCGCATCCGAGGCTTTCCTCAAATGCGGGGCGCTTCTACAAACGTCTATTTCGTCTTGCCGGTAATGAGCGTCTTAAGACCCAGGCCGATCAGACCCAGTCCCATGCGCACGCGACCGGGGCGATGGCGCTCGATGGCCTTGGTCTTGCCAGCGGGCTTATCGCGACGGGCGCTCGTCTCGGGTGCGGGCTTGGTGACCTGCGGCTCGGGCTGAGGTGCAGGCGCAGGCTCGGGCTCAATGACGGTCGCCTGGACCTCTTGGACTTTGGGTGCTACCGGCTGCGGCTCGGGCTCGGGGGCGGGTTTCGCCTCAATGACGGGCTCGGGCGTAGCCTCGGCGTTGCGATAGGCACGCTCCAGCAGGGCTTCCTGCGAGTTGAAGGGTTTCTCACCCTCTGCACGCTCCACGGGGACCCAGGTGCCGTCGCTCGTGAGGCTGCGGGCCTTCACGTTGTCGCGCAGCTGCATGCCCATGTACTCGTGCACTAGGGCGCGGCAGGTGGGGTCGAGCACGGGGAAGGCAATCTCCACGCGGTGCTCGGTGTTGCGCGTCATCATGTCTGCCGAGCTCAGGTAAATCATGTCCGAGTCCACGCCGAAAGCATAGACGCGCGCGTGCTCCAAAAAGCGTCCGACGATGGAGCGGACATGCACGTTCTCGGTCTTGCCCGGAACACCGGGCTTGAGGCACGAGATGCCGCGGATGATCATGTCTACGCGCACGCCGGCACACGATGCCTCGGCGATCTTGTCGATAACCTCGCGGTCGGTCAGCGAGTTGAGCTTAAAGAACACGCGGGCGGGCTCGCCGGCAAGGGCGCGCTGGATCTCGCGGTCAAGCCCGCGCATGATGAGCGGTTTCAGTCCGACGGGCGCCACACCCAGGAAGCGGTAGTCGCCGCGCAGGTTGCCCAGCGACAGATTGCGGAAGAACAGGTTGGCGTCCTCGCCGATGCCGGGATGGGCGGTCATGAGCATAAAGTCGCTGTAGAGTTTGGCCGTCTTCTCGTTAAAGTTGCCGGTGCCCAAAAGCGTGAGGCGGGTGAGCGCCATGCCCTCGCGATAGGTGAGCTGGCAGATCTTTGAGTGGCATTTAAAGCCCTCGGAACCATAGATGACGGTGCAGCCTGCCTCTTCCAGACGCTCGGCCCACTCGATGTTGTTCTGCTCGTCAAAGCGGGCACGAAGTTCCATGAGCACCGTGACCTCTTTGCCGTTCTCGGCAGCATCGATCAGCGACTCGCACAGGCGGCTCTGCTTGGCCACGCGGTAGAGCGTGATGCGCAGCGAGATGCACTCGGGGTCGTAGGCGGCCTCGTGCACCAGATCCAGGAAGGGGTTCATGGCCTCGTAGGGATAAAAGAGCAGCTTGTCGTGCTGCAGCACCTGCTCGCGGATGGAGCGGGTCATGTCGATGGTGGGATTGGGCTGCGGCCTAAACGGCGTAAAGAGCAGCTCGTTGCGCAGGTGCTCGGGAATCTTGCCCTCAATGCCAAAGACGTAGCCCAGGTTGAGCGGGATATCGCAGGTAAAGACCGAGCGACGCGAAAGCTCGAGCGCCTTGCGGATAGTCTTGAGCGTCGCCTTCTCGAGCGATCCCGAGACCGCGAGCACTACCGGCTGCAGGCGCAGGCGCTTCTTGAGAATGCGCTTCATGTGCTGGCGGTAGTCCTCTTCCTCCTCGACGCCCTCGCCGTCCGGATCGATGTCAGCGTTGCGGGTGACGCGGATCAGCGCACGATCCAGCGGCTTATAGGAGCCAAAGCAGCTGTCCAGGCAGGCGAGAATGACGTCTTCGAGCAGAATGTAGGAGTAGGTGCCGGTGGGCGAGGGGATCTCGACCACGCGGTTCATCGAGGCGGGAATCTCGATCAGGCCCAGCAGACTTTCCTCGTCGGTGACGCCGTCCAGGCCGCAGGCCAGGTAGAGTGCGCCGTTGCGCAGGTTGGGGAAGGGGTGGCGCGGGTCGATCACCAGCGGTGAGATGACCGGCGACACGTAGGCCTGGAAGTAGCGGGTAACAAAGGTGCGCTCCTCGGGCGTAAGCGAATCGATGCGGGCGCGGTGAACGCCCAGGGTGTCGAGCTTGCCCTCGATGCTCTTAAAGATGGACTCCCAACGGGTAAGGAGCCCGGGCATTTCGGCCATGACAGCATCGACCTGTTCGGAGGCGGTCATATTGCTCTTGTTGTC
>CABSNA010000037.1 GCA_902478865.1 uncultured Collinsella sp. | reverse complement strand
GCTCGGAGATGTGTATAAGAGACAGGTCTATGAGTCGCTCGTGGGCGCGCTGTACCTGGATGCCGGCTGGGACGTTGCGGCGGAGTTCATTCACCGTACGCTTAAGCCGCATTTGGCTTCCGAGCGTGCCGAGCATCCTGCGAACCCCAAGTCGTTTTTGCAGGAGTGCGTGCAAGCCGACGGTCACGAGCCCCCGGCGTACAAGCTCGTTGGCTCCGAGGGCCCGGCGCATGCGCCCACCTTTACCGCTGTGGTTTTGATCGATGGTATTCGCCAGGGTCGCGGCTCCGGCTCCTCAAAGAAGGAAGCCGAGGGAGCTGCCGCGCTTGAAGCGCTCGACCGCATGGGTTACACCACCAACGGCGTGATTCTGAACAAGAAGCACGTGTAAGCGAGGAACCGTGTATCTCAAGTCCCTTACGCTCAAGGGGTTCAAGTCGTTTGCCGACCGCGCCCATATGACGTTTGAGCCGGGCCTGACCGTCATCGTCGGTCCCAACGGCTCGGGAAAATCGAACATCTCTGACTCGATTCTGTGGGTCCTGGGCGAGCAGAGCGCCAAGCAGCTGCGCGGCCAGGCCATGGAGGATGTCATCTTCTCGGGCTCGTCGGCGCGCAAGCCGGTGGGTGTCGCCGAGGTCACGCTGGTGCTCGATAACTCGGACCATATGTTGCCCGTCGACTTTGACGAGGTCGCCATCACCCGTCGCATGTATCGCTCGGGCGAAAGCGAGTACCTCATCAACTCGAGTCCGTGCCGCCTGATGGACATTCAGGACATCCTGCACGATTCGGGCCTGGGCAAGGATACGCATTCCATCATCAGCCAGGGCAAGCTCGACGCCATTTTGCAGAGCCGCCCCGAGGAGCGTCGCGCCCTCATCGAGGAGGCCGCCGGCATTTCCAAGCACAAGCGCCGCAAGGAGCGAGCGCTCAAAAAGATTAAGTCGATGGACGAGCACCTGATGCGTGCCCGCGACATCAATAAGGAAATCGCCCGTCAGCTGCGACCGCTGGAGCGTCAGGTCGATCGCGCGCGCAAGTACAAAGAGCTGTCCTCGCGCGCGAACGAGCTTACGCAGATGCTGGCTGTCGATGAGCTTCGTTCGCTGCAGTCGCAGTGGAACGACCTGGAGAGCCGCTCCAAGGAAGGTGCTGCCGAGCTGGAGCTTGCGCAGTACCGCATGAGCGAAAAGGAGCGCGAGCTCGAGAAGCTCCAGGTTATGCTTGAGGAAAAGGGCCTGTTTGTGGGCGACTTGGGCGAGCAGCGCCGCCATATGCAAGATGTGGTCGGCCGTATTAACTCCGACATGCGCCTGCTCGAGGAAAAGGGTCACAACATGGTGTCGCGCCTGTCTGACATGCGCGGGCAGATTTCGAGCTCCGAGCATCAGCGTCGTCGCGTGGTCGAGGAGCTCGAGGACGCGCGTGCGCAGCTTGAGGAAGTGACCGGCGCGCACATGCAGGCCCAGGAGGACGTTGACGCCGCTGGTCCTGCCGCCGCAGAGCTCCACGAGCGGCGCGTGGCGCTCGACAATCAGATTTCGCAGCTTACGCGTGAGCAACGCGATGTGCAGCGCGTGGCCGACAACGCCGCGCTCGAGCTCGCCAAGGTGAAGGACTCGCTGAGCAATGCCGAGGTCGAGGACAACATGTATGCCTCGCGCCTGGAGCAGATCGACGAGCAGCTCGAGGAGGTCATGGCTTCGCTCGAGAGCCGTCGCGACCGCGCCGAGGAGCTTGAGGGCGCTCTTGAGGAAGCGCACCAGGCTCAGGTCGATGCGCGTGAGGGCACCGAGGTCGCCCGTGCAGCCCTGAAGGACTTGCGTAATCGTGAGAGTGAGGCGCGCAACAAGCTGTCCGAGGTGCGCTCGGAGCTTGCCAGCCAAAAGAAACTCGATGCCCGCATGGCCGACAGCTCGCCGCTCGTGAGCCGTCTGGTGGGTGCGCTGGGCGATGATGTTTCGGGCCGCCTGGGTGACGTGCTCGAAGCCCCGCGCGAGCTTGAGTGCCTGGTTGAGCAATTGCTCGCCGGCGATATCGATGCGCTGCTGTTTGATGACGCCGCCACGCTTGAGCGTGCCGGTCGTGCGGCTCTGGACCAGAAGAAGGCCTCGGGCGAGGCACTGCTGGTGGCGCGCGGCGTGAGCGGCTCTACCGCCGCTGAGGGCGCTGCCGGTACCCGCCTGGTTGATCGTCTGTCCGTGCGCGCAGGCTACGGACCCGTCGTCGAGGCGCTGCTCGGCGGCTATTACGTAGTGGACGATCTTTCTGCCGCGCTTTCGGCGCCGGTCGTTGACGGCGTGACTTACGTGACCCCCGATGGCGCCCGCGTCGCCTGCGGCGGCCTGGTGCGTGTGGGCCTCGATGCCGGCGAGGCGTCGGGTGCTCTGGAGCGTAAGCGTCGCATTCGCGAGCTGGAGGGGCTTGAGCCCGATTTGGCCGCTGTGTTTGAGCATGTGTCGGATCAGGTCGTCGAGGCCAATGCGGCCGTTGAGGAAGCGCGTGCCGCTGAGGGCGATGCCGCCGGTGAGATTGCCCGCCTTGAGGGCGAGCGCCGCTCCCTGTTGTCCGAGATCGGCCGTCTGGAGCAAAGCGCCAACAATGCCGAGGTCGAGCGCGTGCGTATCTCCAAGCGCCGTGAGCAGGCTGCCGAGGCCGTTCGCGCCGCGCGCCCGCGCGTGGACGAGCTCACCCGTTCGCGTGACGAGGCCCGTGCGCAGGCAAGCGATCTGGGCTTGCAGATTGCCGAGGCCAACGACGAACTCGACCGCGTTCGCCGTGACGATTCCGAGGCTGCCGGCAAGCTCGCCGACGCCAAGGTTCGCCTAGCCCAGACGAGTGAACGCCTGCGTTCGCTGAAGGGCCGCGTGCCCGACCTGGAGCATCGTCTTGAGGGCATCGACCGTCGTATCCGCGGAACACGCCAGGCCTCGCGCTCGCTCGAGCTGCTGCGCCTGCGCGTCGATCCCATGCACGAACGCTATTCTGCCCTGTTGGAACGCGCGTCGGATTGGGCAGCGCGCCTGCGTGACCAGGCCTCTCTGGAGGAGGCGGACTCCGCTTCGCTCAAGAAGACCATCGAGGATGCCAAGGCAGAGGTTGCCCGCGCTAAGGAGCGAGTCGATACCGCCTCTGCCACGCAAAACGAGTTCAAGGTCGCACGCGGCAAGCTCGAGGTGCAGGTGGAGGCGGCCATCAAGGCCATCACCGTCGATGGCACCACGGTACTCGAGGAAGCGCTCATGCTTCCCGCGCCCACCGACCGCGACGCCGCCAAGCGCGAGCTCAACCAGCTTGTGCGCCAGATCAACAACCTTGGTCCCGTTAACCAAGTTGCCATGGAGGAGTACGAGCAGCTCAAGCGCCGCGCCGACTACATCGAGGAGCAGCTGGCCGATCTGGAGAGCGCGCGCAAGGCGCTCACCAAGATCACGGTGGCCATTGATCGCAAGATGCGGAAGGCCTTCCTGGTGACGTTTGAGAAGGTCGACGCGAACTTCCGCGAGATCTTCGCCATGCTGTTCCCGGGTGGACAGGCGCATCTGGAGATGACCGACCCCGAGCACCCGGCTGATACGGGTATCGAGGTCGTGGCGCAGCCGCGCGGCAAGCGCATCACCAAGATGATGCTCATGTCGGGCGGCGAGAAGAGCCTGACGGCGCTCGCCCTGCTCTTTGCCGTGTACCGCACGCGTACGGTGCCGTTCTATGTGCTGGACGAGGTCGAGGCGGCGCTCGACGACGCCAACTTGTCCAAGCTCATCGGCGCCCTTGATGTACTGCGTTCCGATACGCAGCTCTTGGTCATCTCGCATCAGCGCCGTACTATGGAGGACGCTGACGTCCTCTATGGCGTCTCGATGCAAGCCGACGGCGTCAGTCGCGTCGTCTCGCAAAAACTCGATCGCGAAACCGGAAAGGTCGTGAATGCATAATGGGATTCTTTGACGCACTCTCGCGCGGACTTGAGCGCAGCCGCGAGGCCCTCAACGAGGTCTTTTACTTTGGCGGCGAGGTCGACGAGGATTTTTGGGAGGACTTGGAGGACACCCTCGTTATGGGTGACATGGGTGCCGAGGTCGCCATTCAGGTCTCCGATGACCTACGCGATGCCGCGGCCAAGAAGAACCTCAAGACCGCTCCGCAGCTTCGCCGTGCCCTGGCCGAGCAGCTTGAGCAGCACTTTGTGCCCATCGAGCGCGATCCGTTCTCCGATACGCCGAGCTGCGTGCTGTTTGTGGGCATTAACGGCGCTGGCAAGACCACGACGGTCGGTAAGATCGCGAGCGCCATGGCCGCCCGCGGTAAGAACGTCGTGATCGGCTCTGCCGATACGTTCCGCGCTGCCGCTATCGAGCAGCTCGATGTGTGGGGCCAGCGCGCTGGCGTCCCCGTCATCAAGCGCGACCGCGGCTCCGACCCGGCAAGTGTTTGCTACGACGTGCTCGACGAGGCCGACAAGCGCGGCAGCGACCTGGTGCTTATCGACACTGCCGGTCGTCTGCACACGAGCCCCGAGCTCATGCGCGAGCTTGCCAAGGTGGTTAACGTGACGCGTAAGCGCGCCGCCAATATGGCCGCCGGCCCCATGCCCGTCTCAGTCGTGCTCGTGATCGATGCCGCCACCGGCCAGAACGGTCTGAACCAGGCGCTCGAGTTTAACGAGGCGCTGGGCCTGGACGGTATTATCATGACTAAGCTCGACGGCACGGCTAAGGGCGGTATCGCCATGGCCGTGGCCGAGAAACTCAAGCTCCCGATCCTGCGCGTGGGCGTGGGCGAGCAGGTCGATGATCTGCAGGAGTTCAATGCCAAAGATTTCTGCCGCGCCCTGGTGGGCGAGTCCAATTAAGGAGTGACTAGTGTTTGATTCCCTGAGCGATCGCCTCAACGACACATTTGACCGCCTGCGCGGCAAGGGTAAGCTGACCGAGGCCGATATCACCTCTGCCATGCGCGACATTCGCATGGCGTTGCTCGAGGCCGACGTCAACTTTAAGGTCGTTAAGGAGTTCGTCGCCAAGACCAAGGAACGCTGCATGACCGCAGAGGTCATGGAGTCGTTGTCGCCGGCGCAAAACGTCGTCAAGATCGTGCTCGACGAGCTCACCGAGATGCTCGGTTCCACCGAGAGCAAGCTCGTCTTTAGCAACCGCATTCCCAATGTCATCATGCTTGTGGGTCTGCAGGGCTCCGGTAAGACCACGGCTGCCGTAAAGCTGGCCTACCTGCTCAAGAAGCAGGGCCGCTCGCCGTTGCTCGCCGCGTGCGACGTCTACCGTCCCGCTGCTGCCGACCAGCTGGCCACGCTCGGTGGCGAGATCGGCGTACCGGTCTTCCGCGGCGACGGTGCGCACCCGGTCGATATCGCCAAGGGCGCCATCCAGGAGGCCGTCGACCACCTGCGCGACGTGGTCATCGTCGATACCGCCGGACGTCTTCAGATCGATGAGCAGATGATGCAGGAGGCCGTGGACATCAAGAAGGCCGTCAAGCCCGATCAGGTGCTGATGGTCGTCGATGCCATGACCGGCCAGGATATTGTCAACGTCGTCTCGACCTTCGCCGAGCGCACCGACTTTGACGGCGTGATCATCTCCAAGCTCGACGGCGACGCCCGTGGCGGCGGCGCACTTTCCGTGCGCCAGGTGACCGGCAAGCCCATCAAGTTCGTGAGCATGGGCGAGAAGCCCGATTCGCTGGAGCCGTTCTACCCCGACCGCATGGCCAAGCGCATTTTGGGCATGGGTGATGTTGTCGGCATTATCGAGAAGGCCCAGGAGGCCGCCGATGCCGAGCAGCTCGAGGCCGCCGAGCGCATGCTGCGCGAGGGCTTTACCATGAACGACATGCTCGACCAGATGAAGGCCGTCAAGAAGATGGGCGGCATGAAGGGCATTCTGGGCATGCTTCCCGGTGGTCAGCGCGCGCTCAACCAGATGGGCGGCAACCTGGACGAGGGCATCTTTGACAAGAACGAGGCCATCATCATGTCGATGACCAAGGAGGAGCGCCTGCGTCCTTCCATCATTAACGGCCAGCGTCGTGCCCGCATTGCCAAGGGTGCCGGCGTGACCCCCACCGAGGTCAATAGCCTTATGAAGCAGTGGGGCGAGATGAACAAGATGATGGGCCGCATGCGCACGATGGCCAATCAGGCGCAGGCCGGCGGCAAGAAGGGCAAAAAGGGTAAGAAGGGCAAGAAGATGCGCATGCCCAATATTCCCGGTCTGGATGCCATGGGTCTGGGCGGCATGGGCGGCTTGGGAACGGGCGGCCCTAAGTCCGATATGGACCTGCTGCGCCAGATGGAAGCGCAGATGCGCAATAAGAAATAACGACTGGTTGAGTCGTGTATGGCGAAGGCCGCCTGGATGGTACTCCAGGCGGCCTTCGCCGTTCGTTCACAGGTTGTCGCACGCGCGGAAGCGTGCTGGCGCCGCGGTATGTGCCGCTAGTGGCAGCCGCAGCCCTCGTGGCCCTCGTGCTCGTGATGGCCGTGGCATCCACAGGATTCGCCGTGCTCATGGGCGTGCTCGTGGTCATGGCCGTGGCAGCCGCACGTGGCCTCGCCGGTCTGCGCAAGCGTGCCGGCAATGAGGGCCTCGACGCAGGCATCGCAGCTGCCCTGGGCGCCCGCATAGACCGTGATACCGGCTTGAGCAAGCGCGTTGATAGCGCCACCGCCGATACCGCCGCAAATGAGCGTATCAACGCCACCGTTGGCAAGCAGGCCTGCCAAGGCGCCGTGGCCGGTGCCGCCGGTGCCTACGACCTGCTCGTTGAGCACCTTGCCGTCCTGAATGTCGTAGATTTTGAACTGCTCGCTGCGGCCAAAGTGCATAAAGATGTTGCCGTTGTCGTACGTGGTTGCCACCCTCATGGTGTCGACCTCCTTTGCTGGCCATACGACCGTTGTCGTGGTGATGGGGGAGTATGCGATATTGCCGCCCTCGATGACAATCGCCCGTCCATTGACCAGCGCGTTTGCCACCTTGCGATGCGCGCGACTGCTGATTGCCGCCACCGTGGCGCGGGCGATGCCCATGTGCAGGGCGACGGCCTCCTGATTGAGGCCCTCCAGATCGCACAGGCGCAGTACTTCGAGCTCATCGACCGTCATATCGATAGCGTCTCCGCTGGCAAGGCCATCGGGGGTAAAGCCGCGATATTCGGGGATGATCCCGACGCGGCGCAGTTTTTCGCGTCTTCCAGCCATACACTCTCCAAATCTGACATATGTCAACAATAGAATAGCGAACGTGCGGATTTGCGCAAGGAATTTCTGGCATATGTCAGAAAATGAGGGCTTATGTTTGGGCTGTGGGGCCACGTGCGCCTGGGCTACAATGAATCTCGCTTGTAGGCGACTGACAGGAGGGTCAATGAGCAAAGCTGATCAACAGTTTGTAACCATGTGCCGCGATATCTTGGACCATGGCACCACCACCGAGGGCCAAAAGGTCCGCCCGGTGTGGGAGGACGGCACCCCTGCCTATACCATTAAAAACTTTGGTGTCACGGCGCGCTATGATCTGCGCGAGGAGTTCCCCGCGCTCACCCTGCGTCGTACGGCGCTTAAGTCTGCCATGGACGAGATTCTGTGGATCTATCAAAAGAAGTCCAATAACGTGCATGACCTCAACAGCCATATCTGGGATGAGTGGGCCGATGAGACCGGTTCCATCGGTAAAGCCTACGGCTATCAGATTGGTCAGAAGAGCCATTACGCCGAGGGCGACTTCGACCAGATGGACCGCGTACTGTACGACCTCAAGCACACGCCGTATAGTCGTCGCATTATGACCAATACGTACGTGTTTAGCGATCTGTCCGAGATGCACCTTTATCCGTGCGCCTATAGCGTGACCTATAACGTGACGCAGCGTCCTCAGGACGACAAGCCGACGCTCAACATGATTCTCAACCAGCGCAGCCAGGACATTTTGGCCGCGAACAACTGGAACGTGTGCCAGTACGCCATTTTGCTGATGATGGTCGCGCAGTCGGTCGATATGATTCCCGGTGAGCTGCTGCACGTGATCGCCGACGCCCATATCTATGATCGTCATGTCGATATCGTCCGCGAGCTTATCGAGCGTCCGCAGTTTGCGGCACCCAAGGTAACGCTCAACCCCGATGTGCATGACTTCTATGCGTTTACGACCGATGACCTGATCGTCGAGGGCTATGAGCACGGCCCGCAGGTCAAGAACATTCCCATTGCGGTGTAGGTGGTGCTCATGACGTGTAAGCTATCTGCTATCGTCGCCGTGTGTGACGATTGGGGTATTGGGTGCGAGGGCGACATGGTGGTGTCCAATCGTGCTGACATGCGCCATTTTGTGGCGTGCACCAAAGGTTGCCCGGTCATTATGGGGCGCAAGACTCTGCTGAGTTTTCCCGGCGGGCGTCCGCTCAAGAACCGCCGCAATATCGTGCTTACCCGCGACGAGAGCTTTGCCCCCGAGGGCGTCGACGTGGTGCATAGCGTTGACGAAGCGCTCTCTGCGGTTGCCGATGAGCTCGTTGCCTGGGTGATCGGTGGCGGCGATGTCTATCGGCAGTTTTTGCCGTACTGCGTGGAGGCCGAGGTCACTCATAACCACTGCGTCCATCCCGTGGACACGTACTTTCCCGACTTGGACGCCGATCCCGCGTGGGAGATTGCGCAGCGTAGCGGGGTCGCGACGATTGCCGCCGGTGAGGGTGACGAGGGCGTCGATTATGAGTTCGTGACGTATCATCGCGTTGAGGCGTAAATCGTCTGGCGTGAACGGTATCATCGGGTTGATTGAATGCATGGGGCGGCGCTTAGCGTCGCCTCGTTTGGTATAGATGTGCTGTAAAGAAGGGTGTGGGCTGGCTGCTATGACTGATGCCGTTGAGGTTCTGCGAATTGATTCGCTCGAGGACGAGCGGCTCGATGCCTACGTGCGGCTGACCGAGCGCGAGCTGCGCTGTGTGCTGGAGCCGCAAAAGGGCATCTTTATCGCCGAGAGCGCCAAGGTTATCGAGCGCGCGGTGCGTGCCGGATACCAGCCGGTGAGCTTTCTTTTGGGCGAGCGCTGGCTCGACCAGATGATGCCGCTGTTTGACCAGCTTGTCGTGCGCGAGGGAGCGGGTCCGGTTCCCGTGTTCGTGGCCTCCATGGAGCTCATGGAGCAGTTGACGGGCTTTAACGTGACGCGCGGCGCGCTGGCGGCGTTCCGTCGCCCGCGGCAGATTCCGGTTGATGAGTTCTTGGGTGGCGTCGTCGAGGCGGCGGGGGTGCGTCCGGTGCGCGTGTGCGTGCTCGAGGGTATTGTCGACCACACCAACGTCGGCGCGATTTTCCGCTCGGCGGCTGCTCTGAACGTCGATGGCATTTTGGTGAGCCCCACTTGCTGTGACCCGCTGTACCGTCGCTCGGCCCGCGTGAGCATGGGCACGGTGTTCCAGGTGCCCTGGACGCGCATTGGCAGCGAGGCACGCGTATGGCCGCACGATGGCCTGGCGGCACTGCTCGAAGCCGGTTTTTCGTGCGCTGCGTTGGCGCTGACGGACGACTCCGTTTCGCTGGACGATCCTGCGCTGCAGGAGGTTGATCGCCTGGCGATCTTTATGGGCACCGAGGGTGCCGGCCTGGGCGCCAAGACTATCGCGGGCTGCGACCGGGCCGTGCGCATTCCGATGGCGCACGGGGTCGATTCGCTTAACGTGGCAGCGGCGAGTGCCGTCGCCTTTTGGCAGCTGTGCCCGCACGTGAGTAATGAGTACCACTACCAGCCGGGGCTGTATCACTAGGCAGATAGTTCGCACCGGGCTCTTATTCGGGGTGTTTCGGTCGACGCCGGTCGGTGCTAAGCTGGTATTGGCGTTGGCCTTAATTTGCTGTTTTGTCGGTTGACGTGCGCTTTTGGGGAGGGCGTGTGGCTAAGAAATCTACGGCTATCGATGTAACGCAGGGTGTTATTTGGCAGCAGCTGCTTTCGCTGTGCGTTCCCATCTTTTTTAGTTCGTTTTTTCAGCAGGCCTACACGCTTA
>CABSNA010000036.1 GCA_902478865.1 uncultured Collinsella sp. | reverse complement strand
GTACCCTGCCGGCCGTCATCACATAGAATCGAGCCTCCATGGATACCCTCAACGATCTAAACGAGCGCGTCGACGCCTTCGTCGGCACCAGCTCCTTCGACACGCCTGCCGCGGCAAACGACCAAGCTCCCATCGATGTGCCCGCCAAAGTTCACGAAGACATCGTCGCCTCAGTCGATTTCTCCGAGGTCGAGCTCGCAGACGAGTTCACCGAGCCCCAGGTAGCCGTCACGCCCAACGGCCTGCTCCCTATGGAGCCCCTGCCCATCGACGGACGTCTGCGCAAGGCTGCCCTTCGCATGCCCGACGAGATCGAGGAGGCCAGCGGCTTCACGCTCTTCGGCCGCCGCATCAAGTCGCTCATTTACACCACCGATGTCGCGGTCATCCGCAACTCCAACGCCGATGCCGTCTTTGCCGTTTACCCCTTCACGCCGCAGCCGGCCATTACGCAGGCACTGTTGACCGTCGCCGAGTGCCCGGTCTTTGTAGGCGTGGGCGGCGGAACTACGACCGGTAAGCGCTCCGTGCAGATGGCAGCCGTCTCCGAGATGCAGGGCGCGGCGGGCTGCGTGGTCAACTCCCCCGCTACTGCCGAGATGGTCGAGCACATCACCAACATCGCCGACATCCCCGTCATCGCTACGGTCGTTCGCTGCGACGACGATGCCCACGCCAAGGTGCGCGCTGGAGCCAAGATTCTCAACATCGCCGCCGGCAAGAACACGCCCCAGGTCCTACGCGAGCTGCGCAAGCACTATCCCAACCTGCCGCTCATCGCGCCGGGCGGCAAGACGCCAGAGAGCATCCGTGAAACCATCGCCGCCGGCGCCAACGCCATCATCTGGACGCCACCTTCGGCCCAGCAGCTACAGACCGACATGATGCAGCGTTATCGCAAGATGAAGGAAGACGCCACACCTGTCATCTCGCACGACGATGTGCCCATTATCGACCAGGTCTCCGCCGCCGAGGTCAGCCAGGTCGAGAACATGAATCCCGACGTGCCGATTCCCGACGAAGTCATCGAGCGCGTCGCTTCGATCCACGAGCGCGTCGAGGAGCATCGCGCCAACCGCGGCCTCAAGCCGTCACTGCACGGCTTCTTCTTCCGCGGAAAGAAACGCTAACCCCAACAGCAAGGCCCGCCCCACAAATGAACTGCCTCCCATTTCTTGGACATGAGAAATGGGAGGCAGTTCATTTGTGGGGCGGGCCGTTTTCGTTTGAGCAATCATGCAGCGATGTGATGGGGCAAACTAATCCACGCGCTTGTCGCCCATAAAGAAGAGCGCCACCGTACCAGGTCCGGTATGCGAGCCAATCAGAGTACCGATGTTATTGATCTCAATCTTGCCTTTAAGCTGCGGAATCTGTTCCTCGATCAGCGCCGCAACTGCCTCGGCATCCTCGCGGCACGCCGAGTGCGACATGACGCACTTACCCGAATAATCCGCACCGTCCTGCACGTGTGCCATCATGGTCTGAGCCATCTCGGAAATCGCGCGCTTCTTAGTGCGAATCTTCTCACGTGGCAACAGCCCACCTTCGCAATCGACCGTCATAAGCGGGCAAATCTTAAGCGCCGTGCCGATGATCGCGCTCGCAGCCGAAATGCGACCGCCGCGCAGGTAGCTCGACAGATCGGTCGAGAAGAACCAGTGGTGCAGGTTGAGCTTGTGCTCCTCGATCCAGGCAGCCGTCTCGTCGAGTGAAGCCCCGCTATCGCGCACATCGGCGGCATATTCCAGCAACAGGCCAAAGCCCGAAGACGCCCCCAGCGAATCGATGACGCGCACCTTGCCGCCCTGGGGATAGCGATCCGCGAGCATCTGCGCCGCAACGCAGGCCGATCCATACGTGCCCGAAATACCCGATGACAACGTCAGGTGCAGCACGTCTTTGCCCTCGGCAACAAGCGGCTCCCAAAACTCTTCGTACTCACCCACGCTCACCTGAGACGTCTTGGGCATGGCGCCCGCGGATATCTGGGCAAAAAACTCGTCCGGCGTAATCGACTGATACAGATCGTCCGTATAGACAACATCGTCGATCTCGTAATGAAAACACACGACAGGGATATTGCGCGATTCAAAGAACTCCCGAGTTCGATCGGCGGCGGATTCACAGGTCAGGACAAAATCACTCATATGAGGCTCCTTACGTATAGTTATAAAAATTATCGCACAGCAAGCATAAATACGGTACAAATGTCCACTATTTACCAAATAGAGCCAAAGGTAGTGAACATCTTTACCGTCATCATCTCTATCGATCCCGGAGGCATACGTCTGTAAAAACGACCCTACGTCTCCACTCAACCGCCATATCTACCTCCACTAAATCGATTTACCAAACCGTTCGGCTAACAATTCGGCTGCCCATCCCCAATCGAAACAAAAGCGGCGCATACTGATAAACGTTTTACGCTGTTTATCAGTTTTACCAGCCCTATCGGAAGGTGTTTCATGGTCGCATTCGATCGCAATCCGCAAGACTTCAAGTATCTGCGCCTGCTGTCGAGACAGTTTCCCACCGAGCAATCCGCGTTTACCGAGATCATCAACCTCTCGGCCATCCTCAACCTGCCCAAAGGCACTGAGCATTTTATGAGCGACGTGCATGGCGAGTACGAAGCCTTTATGCACATCCTCAACAACTGCTCGGGCGTCGTGCGCGAGCATGTCGACGAAATCTTTGGCGAAACGCTCTCCTTTGACGAGAAGGGCGAGCTGTGCACGCTCATCTACTACCCGCGCGAGAAGATCGAGCTGGTCCGCAGCCAGCGCGAGGACTCGCCCACCTGGTACAAGACGATACTTGACCAGCTCATCATGGTTGCCCGGTCGCTTTCGAGCCGCTATACGCGCTCCAAGGTGCGTAAGGCCATCCCGCGCGATTACGCCTACATCATCGACGAGTTGTTGCACACGCACCCGGACGAGAACAACTATCGCGTGCGCTATCACGAGCGCATCGTGGAGTCCATCCTGGAGACCGCCAGCGCCGACGACTTTATCGAGTCGCTCGCCTCGCTCATCAAGCGCCTGGCCGTCGACCACCTGCACCTGGTGGGCGATATCTTCGACCGCGGTGGCGGCGCGGCCAAGATTATGGACCGCCTGCTCACCTACCATTCACTTGACATCCAGTGGGGCAACCACGACCTGCTGTGGATGGGCGCTGCGGCCGGTGAACCTGCCTGCATCGCCACGGTGCTGCGCAACAACCTACGCTACGACAACTACGAGATCCTCGAAAACGACTACGGCATCTCGCTGCGTGAACTTGTCGCCTTTGCCGATGCCACCTACACCGCCGGTGAGTCCATCACCCCGCTGATCAAGGCCGTCAACGTGCTGCTCTTTAAGCTCGAGGGCCAGATTATCCAGCGCCACCCCGAGTTCGACATGACCGACCGCCTGCTACTCGACAAGATCGACCACGACACCGGCACGGTCACGCTCGCCGACGGCAGCGTGTGGCCGCTCACGACCAACGACTTCCCCACCATCGACCCGGCGGACCCCTATACGCTCACGTCTCAGGAGCAGCACATCATCGACAAGCTCGTGTCCGAGTTTGTCACCGCCGATCACCTGCATCGCCATATCGATTTCCTCTATTCCCACGGCTCGATGTACAAGGTCGCCAACGGCAATCTGCTCTTCCACGGCTGCGTGCCGCTCAACGAAGACGGCACCTTTAGCAGCATGAACTGCCTGGGCACCTGGCACGCTGGCCGCGATTATCTCGATTTTTGCGACCACATCGCCCGCCGCGCCTGGCGCGTGGGCGACCGCGACGCTCTCGACTGGATGTGGTACCTGTGGATTGGCTTTAACTCACCCGCCAGCGGACGCCTGGTGCGCACCTTTGAGCGCGCCTATATCGCCGATAAGAGCACCTGGGTCGAGCCGATGGACCCGTACTTTACGCTTACCAAGTCGCCCTCGGTCTGCGATGACATCATGCGCGAGTTTGGCGTCGCGCCCATGGCATGCTCACCGACCGGTCACATCATCAACGGCCACACGCCCGTCAAGACCACCAAGGGCGAGCAGCCCATCCGCGCCGAGGGCAAGCTGCTGGTCATCGATGGCGGCTTCTGCCGCGCCTACCACCCCAAGACGGGTATCGCCGGCTATACGCTCATCTCGAGCTCGCGCGGCTGCCGCCTCAAGTCGCACCGGGCCTTTACGACGGTTGCCGAGGCACTCACCCGCAACGTCGATATCGAAAGCGAGACCAACCGCTTTGACGAGGCCGACCGTCGCCGCATGGTGAGCGACACCGATTCCGGTGCCAAGATCCGCAGCCAGATCCAGGACCTGCGCCAGCTGCTCGATGCATATAGAAACGGTGCTATCGAGGAGCGCGCCTAGCACCACCCGTGGGGATTGGCTAAACTTGCTGAGTTTGTCATCCCCGCGGCGCCCCGGCGCCACCATAAGGCAGGTACCATGCAAAAGCTCCTTGCGCAGATCATGAAATTTGGCGTCGTCGGTGTCATTGCCACGGTTATCGACTTTGGCATTATGAATCTGCTCCACTACGGTCTGGGCCTCAACATCCTAATCGCCAATACCAGCGGCTTTATCGTCTCGCTCATCTTTAACTACCTCGCAAGCATGAAGTACGTGTTTGCGCACAAGGAAGGCATGAGCCGCCGCCGCGAGTTCATTATCTTTGTCGTGCTGTCCGTGATCGGCCTGGCACTCAACGACGGTATCGTGTTGACACTCAACGCCGGCCTGGGGCTCGAGGCCAATATCGCCAAGATTTGCGCCACCGCGCTTGTCATGGTCTACAACTTTGTGACCCGAAAGATCTTCCTGGAAGGCGATGAGACCAAGTAACTCGCAACCTTACAGCTTTACAATGCCCACGGATGACGCGCGTCGTGCGCTGTGTTGTTCGTGGGCATTGCTCGTTTACGGGCAAATTTTCAACGTTTGCGGATTAGCTCTTGAAAATTTGGCGAGTTCGTATAGTTCTTGGCAAGGACCTTACGTTTCCCTTGCAAAAGCTCTAAAGTATCCTCTGCTCGATTCATCAACGCATTGGATGTGATTACGTGCGCAAGGCACTGGCACAACCTCATACCAAGCAGTTCCTCAAGTTCGCTGTCGTGGGTCTTATCTCCTTTGGCATCGACTGGGGTATGCTCATTGCGCTCGTCGAGCTGTTTCACCTCGACTTTTTGATGAGCACCACGGTCTCGTTTACCACGTCCGTCGTGGTCAACTACTGGCTCAGCATGAAGTACGTGTTCGACCATCGCGAGGGCATGAGCCGCAAGCGCGAGTTCACGATCTTCACCATCCTGTCGGTAATCGGCCTGGGCCTCAACGACCTGTACATGTTTGTGGGCGTCACGTTTTTGAGCATCGGCTACCAGGCCATGAAGGCCATCGCCACGTTCCTCGTCACCTGGTACAACTACTTCAGCCGTCGCTTCTTTCTCGAGGGCGCACGGTCGTAGTCGATTCGCTATTTGCTTGAATGTATAACCGGTTGGAATTCCCATTCCAACCGGTTTTTTGTTTGCCGAGAGACCGGGCGACCCAGTCCCATTCACTTGAAAAACGGGCGGCCCGGATGTCTGTCCGAACCGCCCGTCTGGCGCGCTATGTCGAAGCCTCTAGCCTGTAACGTAATACCAGACCACGTTGTCGCCGTTGGAGAGAACGTAGTTGCTGCAGGCCGTCATGGGCGTTGTGCCGTTGACGGAGTACATCCAGCCGCTCGTGCCGCCGTACTGTTTCTCGGCCAAACCACCAATCGCGGAGACATACGTGCCGTACGACGAGCCATGTGCGTTGACAGAAAGGCCCAGCGCGCACAGGGCATCGTAGACGGTAGCGCCTTCGTTAAAGGTAAAGGTGCCACCAGAAGACACAGGATTGCCCACAGCGCTCGATGTGACCGAAACCGTCACTGTTATGTAGCTGGACTCCTGCGAGCCGCTCTGGCCGCCCGAGGAGGCGTTTCCACCATTAGAGGATGAGGCTCCATCAGACGACTGGCCACCGCCAGACGCATTGGAAGTATCGCCGACTCCCGTATTTTGGGCAGCGGATTTATCGCCAGACTTCTTGCCGTCCTGACCATCGGACTTCTTGCTATCCGAGCTTTTATCCGATTCCTTGTTTGAAGACTCGGAATCGTCCTTGGACTTGGACTCATCAGAATGCTTGGACTCATCTTTTGCGTCATTCGATGACTTGGAATCCTTGGAACTGGCCTCGCCCGAAGTCGTAGTCGAGCCAGACACCTTGGTGTCCTTGGTGACGACGCTCTCCCCCGTCACGGTCTGAATGATCCAGTCGATGGACCAGGCACCGCTCTCGGAAGGATGGACGAAACCCAGCGAGACGACGATCAGAATGGTGCACGCGGCAGTCAGGACGCCGAGGAGCGTCTTGCGACGAGGGGCGGACGCCGCCGAAGCGGCGCCCTGTTGCTTTGCATCGTCGAACTGAATGAACGAGGAATCTGGTTGCTTGGGGTCAGCGTCCTTGGATTTATTGGACACAGCCCTCACCTACCGACGTTTGGTGAACACGAACACGCCGACGATGGCGAGACCGATGACGCCGGCGGCAACGCCAACAATGGCGAGCGGGTTGGTGCCAGTCTCCTGCTCGGAGGCACTAGAGGACTTCTTAGCAGTGGTCGTGGAAGCAGCACCCGTATCGGACTTGGAATCGGACTTCTTGTCGGACTTGTTGTCCTTGGTCTCGGTCTTGGTCGACACCGTCGTCTTGGTCGTCGGCTTATGACCCGGGGCGACAACGCCGCCAGCCTGCTGGCCCTTCGTGCCGGAGCCGGAACCCGTGCCCGTGCCAGCGCCGGAACCGTTGCCAGCGCCACCATTGCCGCCATTGGAGCCAGAACAGCCATTGCCGCCAGGGTTAACAGCATTCTTGGTCCACTTGGCATACAGCGTCAGATCGGCCGTCACCGGCGTACTGAAGTCATACGCCTGCGTGCAAGCCTCATCGGTGAACCAACCGCCGAAAGTGTAGCCATCGCGCGTCGGATCGGCCGGCTTGACCAGCTTGCCGTCGGCCGTAGCAACGAACTTAGTGTCGCAAGCAGACCCGCCGTTGGAATTAAAGGCAACCGTCCAAGACTCGACAGCCCCCAGCTTGAACAGAGTACCCGAATCATTGATGTAGTAGAGGTTGCCAGAAGCATCGGCAATGACCGGAGAGTCACAGTACTGGTAATGGCCAGCCGCATCATAAATCTGCGTCGCCTCTGCGTCGCCAAGCGTATAGCGATACACGCCACCGCCAGCAGAGTAGTTGACGTAATCCTTGCTATCCGCGCTGTTCACGGTGAAGTACACATAGGTCTTGCCGCCCTGAACACTCACCAGCGGAGTAGCAGCAATACCGTTGAGGCCAGCCGGCAGCGCCTTGCCGTCGGCAGCAGCGACCATCGTGGTCTTACCCGTCTTCAGGTTATAGAGAACCAGAGCAGAGCCCGTAGCCGTCTGTCCGCCGACAATCAGATTGTCACCAGACACCGCTGGGGCGCTCAGATTATTCGTAAGGCCCAGATCAACCGTCTTCTGTTCACTCAGCACACCCTTCGCCGAAAGCGAAATCACATGGAGCTTTCCGTCGTGCGTCATCTGATAGAAGGTCGAACCATTGGACGGATCGGCAATGCAATCGGCATTTGCGACAGCGCCGAGCTTCATGGTCGAAACGACATCGCCAGTCGTCTTATCAATGCACTTAAGCGTGCCCGCGCTCGTAGGAACAATGGTGTACTTATCCGTCAGCGCAGCGCCAGTCCAATAATAGCCCTCGGAAGGGTCAATGTTCTGCCAAGAGACTTCGCCCGTGGCAATCTTGATACGCTTCAGGGAGCCGTTGCCGTAGGTCGCGTTGTAGTTCTCGTCATACGAAATATCGACCGTACCAACATAGACATACTCGCCGTCCGAAACGACGGTGCAGGAGCTCTGCGTCAAGTCCGTCAAACCAGGCGTCAGCCACTTGCAGATCAGCTTGTCTGCAGTAATCGCCTGGACCGCACCGCCGTTGAGCGGAACGATGATAAGGCCGTTGGTATAGATCGGACGAGAGGTATAGCTCACCTTGGAGGCAAGCGGCGCAGAGGCAACCTTTTTGCCCGTGGACGAATCGATCTTAATGAGCTCGTTCTCGGTCGCGATGTACACAAAGCCGTTAGCGATGACAGGTTCGCTGCAGTTGGCATACTGCTGACCAGACTCGGCCTTCCAATCGAAGGCCCACTTAAGACCGGCGGCCTGCGCAGGTGTCTTGGCATCCGTTACGGTCGAACCGTTGCCACCGTTGCCGTAGCCGGCCCACTCGGCATCCCAATCAGGAGTCGTTGCACTCGGGTCCACGACAATCTTGTCGGGATCGGGCATGGGCGATTTATCGGTGGTGTAGGCAAACGTAGCCTTGTCGCCGCTCTTGAGCGTGACCTGGTTGGCGCAGAGAGATGAGGGCTCTCCGTTGATAAACAGACGCCAATATTTCTTGGTCGCACCATCCCAGCCATACGGCTTGTGATCGAACGGCGAAGTAATGGAATTCAGGAACCAGTACTCACCACTCTGGGAGCCGTTGTACGTAACGCCCTTCGCCTTCAGAACCGTCTCAATAAGGTCCTGGGCCGTAGAGCCTTCGGGCAGGGAAACATTGCTTGCCGAGCCCCAGCGAGTATTGTTGCCGTTGACATCGGGACCGATAACATCGACGGACCCAAGAACCTGACCGGGGAGGGCATCGGCGTCAGCACCATACATAAAGGTGACGGCGTCACCCTCTTGGAGTTCGTAGTTGCCGGCCCCGACTTGGGCGAACTTGCCATTTACATAGAACTGCCAATAACTTTTGGTCGCAGGATCATACTCATAGGTCTTACCGTCAAACGGCGAGGTAATGCCGCTGAGGTACCAACCCCAAGACTCTTCTTTAGCATCGAGGGTAAGACCAGTCTGCTCCAGCAAATCCTTAGCAGTGGAACCAGCCTTGAGACTCGTCTGGCCCGTCGAGGCCCAAACCTGCTGCTTGCCGTCCTTGTCCTTACCGAGGACCTGAACGGAGGCATGGACGGAATCAGAGGGCAACTGGTCGCCCCAGCCACCGTAGAACCACGTAACGGTATCGCCAGCATGAATGGTGACATTGTCTGCCGTGTAGTCGCTCGACTTGCCGTTGATGAACAGCTGCCAATAGGTCGAATAATCGAGCGGCGTACCCAGCTCAACGCCGTTGTACTTAAGGCTCAGAATGAAGGAGCCCGCAGCAAAGGCGTCGATGCCATTCGCCTCGAGCGCGACCTTCGTAAGGTCAAGTGCGCTCGAGCCGGACGTCACCACATACTGCGCGTTATCGACCCAAGTCTGAGTCTTGCCCTGGGCATCGCGACCAATGACGGTCACATTTGCGGCAACCTGGTCCTTAACGACAGGGGACGAGCTACCAGCCGTATAGGCAAACTCAATCTTCTGCCCCTGGGTGAGCTTGACGCTGCTCGCGCCAACCGAGGAAGACGCGCCGTCGACGAACAGCTGCCAGAAGGCATAAGTCGTCGGGTCGTAGGCAAGCGTGCGGCCATCGCTCGGGGATGTGATGCTTTCGAGGTAGAAACCGTATGCCGTGTTCGGTTCGTACTTCGCCTTGAAGCCCGTCTTCTCCTGCAGCTTAATGAAGGCATCCGCAGCCGTCGCGCCCTCATCGAGCTTGAGCTGCGTAGGTGCCACCCAGGTCTGAGCCTTGCCGTCGGCATCGGTGCCGATAATCGAGAACGAGACCTCGACTTGCTTCTTGGCGACATCGCCGGTTTCTATCGGGCTCTCCGTCTGGACGGCAGCCGCGGCTGCAGATCCTGCTTGGTCAGCGGTTACCGTCGAAGACTGCTCGCTCGCGGCAGGGTTCTCCCCCGTCGCCGGGCCTTCGTCGCCAGCTGCCGCCCCTGTTGTGGCGGCACTAGCTGCGGGCGCGCTCCCAGAATCCGAAACCTCGGCGCCGCTCTGCTCAGCGGCACCGCCCGCAAGCGCTGCGTCCTCACTCGGCGTCGCAGCCTGAGCCACAGCCTCGGCAATGCCCTCGGCGCCCTCGGCCCACAGCTGAGCCG
>CABSNA010000035.1 GCA_902478865.1 uncultured Collinsella sp. | reverse complement strand
GCGCGGCGAACTTTGTGCTCGTGCGTACGCCGCATGCCACGCGCGTGCGCGAGCGTCTGCGCGATGAGTATTCGATTTTGGTGCGCGACTTTAGCTATGCGCCGGGGCTTGCGGACTGCCTGCGCATCACCGTGGGTACCCCGCAGGAAAATGATGAGGTGCTGGCTGCGTTTGCCGCGCTGGTGAAGGAGGAGATGTAGATGGGCCGCTATGCCGAGGTAACCCGTAAGACGGGGGAGACCGATATTGTCGTCAAGCTCGACCTGGATGGAACCGGTACGTGCGATATCTCGACCGGCGTGCCGTTTTTCGACCACATGCTCAACGCCTTTGGCCGCCATGGTTTGTTCGATCTGACGGCGCACGCGGTGGGCGACGTGGAAGTCGACGCGCACCACACCGTCGAGGATACGGGCATTGTGCTGGGCGAGGCGTTCTGCCAGGCGCTGGGTGACAAGGCGGGCATTACGCGCTTTGCCGACGCGGCGATCGCCATGGACGAGACGCTTGTGATGGCTGCTGTTGATATTTCGGGCCGCGGGCAGGCCTACTGCGAGCTGCCCGTGCCGACCGAGCGCGTGGGCAGCTTCGATACCGAGCTGGCTGTCGAGTTCTTCTACGCTTTTGCGCGCGACGCCAAGCTCACGCTGCACGTGCGCGAGCTGGCGGGCGGCAATTCGCACCACATTATCGAGGCGGCCTTTAAGGCCGTGGGCCGCACGATGCGTCACGCCTGTGAGCTCGATCCCCGCGTGCAAGGCATCCCCAGCACCAAGGGTTCGCTGTAACCGCCGCAAAGGCAAAAACCACCACGAAGGTGCCTGTCCCCTTTGTGGTGGTTTTGGATGATGAGAAGTGGAGGGGTCGCGTGGGCGAACCGAAGATCGTGGTGGTCGACTACCACAAGGGCAACTTGTCGAGCGTCGTGCGCGGGCTTGCGCGCGCCGGTGCTGCCGCCTGCACGTCGGATGATCCGGAGCAGATCCGCAACGCCGACGGCCTGGTTATCCCGGGCGTGGGCGCGTTCTATGACGCGATCGCCTTTATGCGCCAGAGCGGCGAGGCGGACGTGGTGCTCGATGCCGTCGCCACCGGAACTCCGCTGCTCGGCGTCTGTCTGGGTCTTCAACTGTTTTTTGAGCGCGGCAACGAGGGCGTGCCTGCGGACGAGGGTACGGTCGCCGACGGCAACGCCTCCAAGCAGGCTGGCGGTCCCTGGGTCGATGGCCTGGGTATTATGCGCGGCTCGTGCATGCGCTTGGAGTCGAGCCGCCTGAAGGTGCCGCACGTGGGCTGGGACCAGGTGCACATGACGCCCGCCGGCGCGGCCGATCCGCTGCTTGCCGGTTTTGCCGAGGGTGCCAACATGTATTTCACCCACAGCTACGCGGTGGCCGACAACGCCGATGCCGCCGATGTGCTGGCGCGCACGCACTATACGCGGAGCTTCCCGTGCATCGTGCGCCATGGCAACGTGTGGGGCTGCCAGTTCCATCCCGAGAAATCCTCCGCGCTGGGTCAGCGCATCCTTAAGAACTTCGTCAACATCGTCGAGGAGGCTGGCCGATGATTCTGTTTCCCGCAATCGATCTGATTGGCGGCAAGGTCGTGCGCCTGGAGCGTGGCGACCGCAGCCGCTGCAAGGTATATTTCGACGACCCCGTGGCCATTGCTCGCTCGTTTGCCGAGCAGGGCGCAAGCTGGGTTCACGTCGTCGACCTGTCCGCTGCCTTTGGCGAGGACGAGGACGCATGCGCTGCCAACTCGGCGGCGATCAAGGCCATCTGCGGCGTCGATGGTCTGTCCGTGGACGTGGGCGGTGGCGTCCGCTCGCTCGCGCGCATCGACGAGCTGGCCGGCTACGGTGCGCGCCGCATTGCACTGGGTACCGTGCTGGTGACCGAGCCGGGTTTTGCCGAGGTGGCAGCCAAAGGTTTTGGCGAGCTGCTGGTGGCAGATATTGCCGCACGCGACGGCCAGGTCAAGGTGAACGGCTGGCGTGACGGCGCGGGCGTGGCGCTCGACGACGCCGTGGCGCAGCTTTCCGAGTTGGGTTTTAAGCATCTGGTGTATACCGACATCGCGCGCGATGGCATGCAGACGGGCATCGATGTGGCGGCGTATCGCCATGTGGCCGAGGTCGCGGGCTTTCCCGTCGTGGCATCGGGCGGTATCTCGTCGCTCGACGACATCCGCGCACTGGCCGCGGTGGGCGAGGTCGCGATTGAAGGCGCCATTACCGGCCGTGCGCTCTACGAAGGCAACTTTACGCTGGCACAGGCGCTGGCCGCCGCCCGAGGGGAGGAGTAGCCCATGCTTACCAAGCGCGTGATTCCCTGCCTGGACGTCAAGGACGGCCGTGTGGTCAAGGGCGTCAACTTTGTGAGCCTACGCGATGCGGGCGATCCGGTGGAGCTGGCGCGTGCCTATGACCGCGAGGGTGCGGACGAGGTCGTCTTCCTGGACATTACCGCCACGAGCGACAACCGTGCGACGACTATCGAGATGGCGGCGCATGCGGCCGAGGAGCTCGCTATTCCCTATACCGTGGGCGGCGGCTTTCGCGACCTGGCGGGCATGCGCACCATGGTTGCCGCCGGTGCCGATAAGGTGTCGCTCAACTCTGCCGCCGTGCGTGACCCGTCGCTGATCGGCCAGGCTGCCGCGGCGTTTGGTAGCCAGGCCGTGGTCGTGGCGATCGATGCCAAGCGCGTCGGTTTGCCCGGCGCATCCGGTGCCGACAAGTGGGAGGTCTTTACCGCGGGAGGCCGCAACGCCACGGGTATCGACGCGGTGGCGTGGGCCGAGGAGGCGGCTCGTCGCGGCGCCGGCGAGATCTTGCTGACCAGCATGGACCGCGACGGCACCAAGGCTGGCTTCGACCTGGCACTCACCCGTGCCGTGGCGCGCGCGGTGCCGATTCCCGTCATCGCGAGCGGCGGCGTGGGCACGCTCGAGCATTTTGCCGAGGGCGTGATCGAGGGCGAGGCCGACGCCGTGCTAGCGGCGAGCGTCTTTCACTTTGGAACTTTCAGCATTCGCCAGGTGAAGGAGTATATGGCCAGCCAAGGCATCCCTGTGAGGCTGGACTTCTAGTGCTGCGGCTTGCCCAGGCACCGCATCTTGCCGCTCAAACCGTCGCTCGCGTACCAAAGTACGCGTCGCTCCTCTTTCGCGGCAACCTGCGGCACCTGGACAACCCTCGCCGACCTGTGGGATTTCGTTTGTTACTTGGGAGAAATGATGACTGAGGTAATAAATGCTACCGAGCTTAAATACGACGCCTACGGGCTGATTCCTTGTGTGGTTCAGCAGCATGACACCGGTGAGGTGCTTATGGTTGCTTGGATGAACGAGGAATCGGTGGGGCTGACGCTCAAGACCGGGACCACGTGGTTTTGGAGTCGCAGCCGTCAGGAGCTCTGGAACAAGGGCGCGACGAGTGGCAACATGCAGGAGGTCAAGGAGCTCTGGGCCGACTGCGATAGCGATACGCTGCTGGTCAAGGTGGACTCACCGGGCCCGGCCTGCCATACCGGCAACCGTACCTGCTTCTTTAAGCGCGTGGAAGGGGGAGTGCGATGAAAGTCGTGACGCCGTTCGAGGTCGCCGAATGCAACACCGAGCTCCTCCGCGCGGGCGTGCCATGCCGCGTGCACCTGACTGATGCCTGCGGGGCGCAGTCGCTTTGGCTCGAGGCCGAGAAGGAAAGGCTCGATGAGGCCCATGCCGTCATCGTCGAGTTCTTTGAGAAAAAGGGCGCAAAGCCTCGGTTCGATGAGACCGGTACCTACTTTACGCTGCAGTAACGAGAGGAAATAACCATGGGAGTCAGAACAGCTAACGTGCAGCCGGGAAACATCGGTGAGACGCTGACGGGACTGGCCGAGGTGATTCACGGTCGTCGCGACGCATCGCCGCAGGAGAGCTATACCGCGCGTCTGCTGACCGACGTCGAGGACGAGCTTCTCAAGAAGCTTGCCGAGGAGGCGAGCGAGGTGATCATGGCCTGCAAGGATAACGACCACGATCACATCCGCTACGAGGCCGGCGACCTGATCTACCACCTGCTCGTGACGCTCGAGCGCTACGGCATCACCCTCGACGAACTGGCCGGCGAACTCAACGCCCGCCGCCACTAGTCATTGGGGACGTTCTTAAACGACTAGTTAGGCGAGGGGCGTGGATTCCCATTCGCCGGTGGGGTGGGGGATATCGAAGGCCCGGTAGCCGCAGTCGTAGGCGTGGGCCTGGGCCTCGCGGATGTTCCAGCAGATGTCGCAGGCGCGGTGCGCGTCCGAGCCAAAAGTGATTGGCACCTCGGCGTGGGCGAAGCAGCGCAACAGCCCCGTCGAGGGGTAATAGTCGTCGAGGCCCTTACGCGGCGCGGCGGTCGAGACTTCGACACGGCGACCCGTATCGTGCGCGCACTCGGCCATCTGCCCCCAAAACGGCGCCGGGTCAAAATCGGGCGCAAAGCCCTCCTTCGAAAAACGCATGACCAGGTCGGGGTGGGCCATCACGTCAAAGTTAAGCGAGCTTTCGCAAGCACGGCACCAGTCGTCGACGTAGTGTTCCCATACGCCGCGTACGCCTAAGTTTTCCCAAACATGCAGGTTGGTATCGTCGTCGATCCAGCCACAAAGCGAATCGGGCGTATCGGGACGAGCGACGCTCTCTGTTCCCGCCGTGCCCGCGGCGCCGGCCATGATATCGCCCGGGTCGCCAATCCAATGCACGCTGCCCAAGCGCACCACGGCGCCCTGGGACCAGCGCTCTACCAAGGACTCGCAGCCTTCGTACCAATCGCATTCAAAGCCATAGATAAGCTCGAGCTCCGGCGCGATCTGCGCGGCAAGCTTGCGGGCATCCTCAAAGGCCAGGCGATGTGCCGGCAAGTCGCCCTCGACGACCTGCACCTCGCAGTTAGCATCCATGCTGGCAGGCAGGGTGAGGTGGTCGGTCGAGACCATGACCCGACAGCCAGCGGCCGCGGCAGCGCAGACGTTTTCCTCAAACGAGGCATGGCCGTCCGAAAACGAAGTATGAGTATGGCAATCGACCAGCGGGCAAGCGGACATGGCGGCTCCTTTGCATTTGGCGAATCCGCTCCATTGTAATGGCGCAGCCTCGGCGCGGCGGGAACGCTGCAAGTCGAAACCGACTGGAAAGGGCAGGCGGCGCGTGCCGGCGCCGGCGACTACTTGCTTCGTGCCGCCGCTCGTTTGGACTGCACGGTTATAATCGCGTGCCGCACGGCGGTGATGGGGCGATAGCGGATCATACGCGGTCCCGACCAGCGCATGACCTCGCGGATCTTCTCGCGCATGGCAGGCCGGTAGCAATGCGAAGGACAGGCCGAGCAAAATGTCTTGGTGCCCATGTGCGGGCAGTGCTCAATGCGCGCGATGGCGTATTTCTGCAGCTCGGCGCATTCGGGGCAGAGCGTAATGGTCCGAAGGCCGAGCTTCACGCGCACGGACTCATCGTCGCCAGCCTGTTCGACCGCATGCCCGCCGCCATGATGCCCGCGGCACCACAGTGCAATCATCTGCGACACCATCTGGGCCTCGCGTGCACGTTTGCGCGCCAGCTCCGGCGTGTCGGCGGTGCGCGCCATTAGCTCAGCCTCCCGTGCTCGACCGAAAGCGAGAAATCGGCAAACGCGCAGGTGCTGGCACGGTGGCTTACGAGCACAATGGTCTTGCCGCGGCGCTTGAGCTCGTCGATCGCCTGCATCACGGACGCCTCGTTGAGGGCATCGAGCGCGCTGGTGGGCTCGTCGAGCAAGATGAAAGGCGCGTCGTTGAGGAAGATGCGCGCAAGGCCGATGCGCTGGCGCTCGCCGCCCGAAAGCGAGTCGCCCAGCTCGGCAACGGGCGTGTCGAGACCCTGCGGCAGGCGGTCGATGAGGGCGGTAAGCGAAGCGGAGCGGCAAGCGTCGAGCAGCTCGGCATCGGTGGCGCTGGCGTGCGCAACCAGCAGATTCTCGCGTACGGTGCCGCAGAACAGATGTGTGTCCTGGGTCATATAGGCCTCGTGGCTGCGCAGGCTCGCCGTGTTGATGTGGCGGGCATCGACGCCGCTCACCGTGATGGTGCCAGCTGCGGGGTCCCAAAAACGCATGAGCAGCTTAAGCAGCGTCGACTTGCCCGAGCCCGAGCGCCCCATGACGCAGGTCATGGTGCCGGGCGCAAAGGTGCAGGTCACGTCGTCGAGGATGAGACTCGAAGCGGGGTCATTCGCGGCCTGCTCTGTGGCGCCCGCACCGCCCGCGTCCACGCCGTCCGCATAGCTAAAGCTCACATGCTCGGCTGCGGCGCCGGCAAACTCAACGTCCTGTCCGTCGGCGACCTCGGCGCACTGGGGCTGCTCGTCGAGCAAATCGAGCACGCGTGCGCCCGAGGCGAGCGTCTCCTGCAGTGAGGCGCCCAGGCGGCTCACGGCCATCACCGAGCCAAACGACGACACAAAGGTAAAGACGGCGACAAACGCTGCGGCAAAATCAATCGTTCCCGCAGCCACCAGCTGCAGCGCGCGTCCGAGCATCACCAGATTGGCCGCAAGAATAAGCGCATCGGAAACGGCCTCGCTGGCCGCCTGGCGGCGCTTGAGGCGCGCGTCCACGGCGCCGACTTGCTCGGTCAGCTTGCCCAGGGCACGGCTGCGATCGGCGCCACCGGCAAACTGGATAGTCTCGGACGCGCCGCGTAGACCGTCGAGCACAAAGGCACCCAGCTTACCGGCGCCCTCGCGGCTCTGGCGGCCGGTGGTGCCGCACGCCTTGGCCGAGGTCAGGGGCAGCAGCACGCCCAGGACCGCGTAGGCCACGAGCGCGATGCCCGCGAGCTCGGGGCTCACAGCCAGCAAAAAGCCCTCAAACACAACGGTGCAGACCAGAGCGATGGCAATGGGCGAGATGGTGTGCGCGTAGAAGACCTCGAGCAGCTCGATATCCGAGGTGACCAGGCTCACGAGCTCGCCCTTGCCGCGGCCCTCGAGCTTGGCGGGGGCGAGCTGGCGCAGGGCGCCAAACACCAGGTCGCGAATGTGCGCGAGCAGGCGAAACGCGATGTAATGGTTGCAGAGCTGCTCGCCGTAGTGGAGCGGCCCGCGTGCGATGCCGCAGGCGGCACAGGCCGCGCATGCTGCGATCAGACCAAGCCCCAAGGCGTTGCGGCCCAGCGCGGCCATAAGGCCAAGGGCGCCAAAGGCCGGCACGAACGCGGCGGTGAGCATACCAATGCTGCCCAGCGCGACGGCTAGCACAAGCCAGCCGGCAAGCGGTCGGACGAGCCCCATCATGCGCCATATGATGGACGGCGCCGAGCGACGGGCGCGGCCGGAGTCAGGCGCCGCGGTAGCGGAAGACGAGCCGGCACCGTTGAGGCCATCGGTACGGGCGGTGCTGCCGTCAACAGCCTCAACCGCGCCGGCATCCTCGGCATCACCCTCCGCATACGCATATGCCGAGAGCTGCTCCTGGCTGTTCCACATGCGCGCATAGGCGCCCGCGCCCGACAGGAGCTCATCATGGGTGCCGCGCTCGGCAATGCGACCGCGCTCCAGCACCAGAATCTGGTCGGCGTCCACGATCGTCGACAGGCGATGCGCCACCACAATTACGGTGTGCTCGCCGGCAAGCGACGCGATGACCTCGCCGATCGCGGCCTCGCTTGCGGCATCGACGTTGCTCGTCGCCTCGTCAAACACATAGATGGGCGAGTCGTGCAGCAGGGCGCGGGCCATGCACACGCGCTGGCGCTGGCCGCCCGAAAGGTTGGTGCCGCCCTCGTTAATCACCATGTCGAGCCCGCCGTTGGCCTGCACAAAGGCCGCCACGCGCGTGCGGCCGAGCGCGCGCAAAAGCTCGGCGTCGGTGGCGTTGGGCTGGGCGAGCAGCAGGTTGTCGCGCAGGGTGCCGGCAAACAGGTAGTCGTTGGTGGGCACCAGCGTGACGGCGCGCATGAGTGAGGCGGCCGTGGCATCGCGCAGCTCGACGCCGCCAATGCGAACGCTGCCACGGTAGGCACCCTTGCGGCCCGCGATAATCCCCGCGAGCGTGGACTTGCCGCCGCCGCTTTCGCCCACGAGTGCCACGAGCGAGCCGTGCGCAATGGTCGCGCTGGCGCTGTCCAGCACCGTGCGGTCGCCGTATGCATAGCTCACGCCCGCGAGCTCGATATTGCCGCGACCGTCAAGCTCAACATCGCCGCGCTCGGGCTCGGGCGTATCCAAAATGCCAAACATGCGGCGCGAGGCGGCCATGCCGTTCATAGCCGTGTGGAACAGCGATCCCAGGCGGCGCATGGGCAAAAAGAACTCCTGCGACAGAAAGACGATGAGAAAGGCCGCCTCAAAGCCAATCTTGCCCGTGGCGAGCTGCAGCGCGGCTACGATAATGCCGAGCGCGGCGCCCATATAGACGACCAGGTCCATAACGCAAATGGAGCGCAGCTGCATCACCAGCAGGCGCATGGTCGCTGTGCGGAAACGCTCGGACTCTGCGTTGATGCGCTCGTGCCAGCTGCGATCGGCCTGGTAGACCTTAAGGGTGGTGAGACCCTGCACGGCCTCCAGGAACATGCCGCCAAGATCGACATAGCTGCCCCAGTACTCGGCACCGATCTTTTTGGCGTTGCGCATGACCATCATAATGGAGACGGGGATGACCGGAACGCAGGCGAGCAGCAGCGCGGCGGGAAGACCCGCCTGGCCCACGAGCAGTACAAACAGCGTGATGGGTGCCAAGCCGGCAAAGAAGAGCTGCGGCAGGTAGCCGCCAAAGTACACCTGGAGTTGCGTGGCGCCCTCGACGCTGGTCTGGACGGCCTCGGCGGTGGGGACGGTCTCGGTGTAGGAGGGGCCGAGTGCGGTGAGCTTGTCGTAGACGAACGAGCGCACGCGGCGGACGGCCTCGAACGCGGCTTTGTCGCCGGCGCGTTGGGCCAGGTAGATGGAGGCGGCGCGCACGATGATGGCGGCGGCGAGCGGCAGGGCCGCCTGTGCGAGGGCATCGACGGCGAGCGCGGCGGAAAGGCCGTCCGTGACGATGCCGCCCAAGATGCGCGCAAGCACCCACATCACCGTGATGTTTGCCATGAGCGCGATCCATTTAAACAGGACGCTCGCCACAATGTAGGGCGTTGCCTGCGGAACCAGGGAGAAGAGCCGCTTCTCGAACATGAAACCTCCTATGCCGTAACGGTGCCGGGCGGGGGTTCTCGGCAGCCGCTTAGTTAGCCAAATGCAACTAGAGTAACATCGTGCAGCGGGTAAGTATGCCGAGGGTAATTTTTAGCCGATGAACTGCGTAGAAAGTTCAAAATTGTTGAGTGCGGCGAACTTTGTGGTGGACGGAGTGCGGGCGCAATTTTGATTGTGTGTGGCCCCGCTCCAAAACGTGTACGTCAGCCTCCAAAACCGACAATAAATGACATGTTTGGAGGCTGACGTACATGTTTGGATGAGGGCGAGGGTGACGACGGACGAAAGCCGCGCCCATCCCATGACGCCGCCCCCACACCGTTCGCGATATGCTAGCGTTTGAGTGAATAAAACGAGCCCGCGCGGAAAGGATCCGGACCGTATGCAATGCGATAGCACATCCCCACTGTCCCGCGAGACCGATGCACCCGAAACCATCGTCAAGCTGGAATGCGACATCGACGACGCGTCGCCCGAGGTGCTCGCCTACGCTGCCGACCGCCTGCGCGAGGCGGGTGCGCGCGAGGTGCATTGGCTGCCCCTCTATTGCAAGAAAGGCCGCCCCAGCTGGCAGCTACAGGTAATCTGTGCTCACGAGGATATCGAGCGTCTGCAGACGATCATCTTTTTGGAAACCACGACCAATGGTATCCGTCGCCAGGTTATGGAGCGCGTTTGCCTGCCACGCCGCTTTGAGCGCGTAACGACGCCATGGGGCGAGGTGTCCGTCAAGGTGGCCACCCTGCCCGACGGCAGTGAGCGTGCGGCACCCGAGTACGAGGACTGCGCCCGCCTTGCCCGTGAGCACAACGTGCCGCTCCAGCGCGTGATGCAGGCGGCGCAAGCCGTGGCACTGCGATTTGAGTAACGCGGCCGGTGGCGACATCCTGCGCCCAGCCATATCAACCCCATTCGAAAGGATCTCCCCATGAAATACCTCATCGCTTCCGATATCC
>CABSNA010000034.1 GCA_902478865.1 uncultured Collinsella sp. | reverse complement strand
ATCGCTCGACCACGCTGCAGGATTCGTTCTCGTGCAACTTCAACGTGCTGGTCGACGGCTACCCCCGCGTTATGGGCGTGCGCCAGATCCTGCACGAATGGGTCAAGTGGCGTATTGAGTCCACGCGCCGCCGCATTAACTTTGACCTGGGCAAAAAGTCCGAGCGTCTGCACCTTCTGCACGGCCTTGAGGCAATTCTGCTCGACATCGACAAGGCCATCGCCATCATCCGCGGCACTAAGCTCGAGGCCGAGGTCGTGCCAAACCTTATGAAGGGTTTCGACATCGATGAGACCCAGGCCGAGTTTGTTGCCGAGCTTAAGCTCCGCAACATCAACGAGGAGTACATCCTCAACCGCACCAAGGACATCGCCAAGCTCGAAGGTGAGATTGCCGAGCTCGAGGAGATCCTCTCGAGCGAAGACAACATCAAGAAGGTCATCAGCGACGAGCTGGCCGCGGTCAACAAGAAGTATGTGATGCCGCGCCGCACGGGTAGGATTGAGCCCCATGAGGTTATCGAGGTAAGCCTGGAGCCCGAGGTCGAGGAGTACCCGGTCACCATCATGCTCTCGCGCGATGGCTACCTTAAGAAGATGACGGACCGCGTGCTCAAGAAGGCGACCACGCTCAAGTACAAGGACGGCGACAAACCCTTTATCGAGTTCCCGTCCTCCAATACGCACGAGCTGCTCGTGTTTACCAACAAGAGCCAGGTGTACAAGCGCAAGGTTGCGGCGTTTGAGGACACCAAGTCGGCCCAGCTGGGCTCGTACCTGCCGACCGATCTTGAAATGGAACCCGACGAGAGCGTGATCTGGATCATCGACCCCGAGGACTATAAGGCCGACGTGCTGTTCGTCTTTGAGAACGGCCGCGTGGTCCGCGTCGCGCTTTCTGGATACGTCACCAAGACCAACCGCAAGCGCCTTAAGAACGCCATCTACGGCGGCAGTAAACTGCTGTATGCGCAGGTGCTCAAGGAGGACCGTGACCTCGCGCTGGTCTCGAGCGACTACCGTCTGATGAACTTCAACACGTCGCTGCTCAAGACCAAGACGACCACCAACACGCAGGGCGTCCAGGCCTTTACGGCCAAGAAGGGCCGCTCGGTCACCACCGTCGGCACGACCGAGGAAATCCTTGGCGCCGGCGTCTCGGCCGAGAAGTTCACCGCGCAGAGCCTGCCCTCTGCCGGTGCCCTCATGAAGGAAAACGACATGCCGAGTTTGTTTGACTAAAACAACGGTGACTAAACCGTCATGGTTTTACAAAGCAGCGGGGCCCGGAGCGCAGTAAACGCTGCACCCCGGGCCCCATGCATTACACCAGCATCATCCCTATAGACAAAATGCCGCATAAAGTGGAACAGACATAAGCCCATCATTCATTCCAAAGGGCTTAGTCGATAGCCTGATAAGGCGTACGCCCGGATGGGTCTTTTTAAGTGAGGACAGGCTTCGAGATCTTGTGTTCTCTCCCGCCTTGACTTCAATCGCAGACAAGCATCCCTGCTTCTCTACTACAAAGTCGATTTCCGCACGATTATCTCGCGCCCAATAATGCAGCGGATAGCCCATGGCTGAAAGCTGTTGGGCGACGTAGTTTTCGGTAAGTGCACCCATGAATGTGCCGCCGATGCCGGCAAGAATATCGGCGCGTTGAGCACCGGCCTTGGAGACAAGCAGCCCTGTATCCGCCTGATAGATTTTAAAAGCAGAAGGGTTAACGAAGGCCTCTAAAGGGCTTTCGATCTGCCCGACTAGGCTGCAGCGCGCCACCGTACCCGACAATACAAGCCAGTCGAGAGCGTCTCCAAAGAGAGACGCATTGCCCCCCGCTCGCACTACCTTGTATTGAAATTTGCGATTCTCTTTGGCAAGCTGCTGTGGAATGGAATCGAAGCACGCACGCGTCTTTGCGCTCAAGCGTTCATCAGCATATTTATTGGTGTCGGCGGAATATCCGTCGAGAATAATCCGATGCTTTTCGGCCACATCAATGATTGACTGATCATCGATATACGTTTGGACCGCCTCGGGCATTCCGCCAACAACAAGATACTGTCGATAGAGCCCAAGCGCCTTTTCATGAAGGCTTGGCGCAAGAGGACCCATTAACTCGAATGACGAGCGTATCTCGTCGACCAGCTGATCGTGCCCCATTGCCCAGAGAAACTCCTCGAAATCGAGTGGTGTCATCTCGATCAAGTCGGTCTTTCCGACGGGGAACGAATACGACTGATGGTTAATGGCAACCCCAAGAAGCGACCCAGCAGCCGCAACGTAATACTCGGGAGCATCTTCGCAAAAGTATTTAAGGGAAGTGAGCGCTTCCTCGCATGCCTGGATCTCGTCAATGAACAGTAAGGTTTTGCCAGGCACGATACGCTGTCCCGTACGAGCCTCGATCGCGCGCACAATCGAATGAGGGTCAAGACCGCCCGAAAAATCCGCTCGCGCCGACCGATCGTTCTCAAGATTAACGTAGACAACCGATTCGAAAAGATCCTGGGCGTACGTTCTGAGCAAATAGGTCTTGCCACACTGGCGCACGCCTTTGACCAGCAAAGGTTTTCTATCAGCTCTGTCTCGCCATTCCCTAAGTAGCTCGTCTGCCTTGCGACGCATGCGCAACCTTCCCTCATGAACTTCTGTTTGACAATATTTTAACGCGGATTAATTTGTTTTCAGTTATTTTTCTGCGTTTAAAAAATGTTCTATACGGCACTTGAGGGAATACACCCCTATCTCTTGGTAAGGATAGCAAGCATTTCCACCAACGCTGATTGCCATGCGTTCTTCTTGTCCTTAGGCGAGCTTGCGAGCGAGCTCTCGCACCTCTTCCAGCTTGGACGAAGAGGCCATGCTGTCGCGCTCGGTCATACCGCTGATGGTGACAATGCCCTGGTCCTCCCACTTGCAGTACGCGCAGGTTGACTTGTACATAGCGGTCGCCGCATCATAGACACCCTCGCTGTGGCTATCGAGCAAAAGGGCCGTCTTGGTGAACGGGAAACCCGTGGCACCGAAGGCGTACAGGCGGTCGATGGCGGCTTTCTCCTGCGCGGTGATATCGAACCAGTAGATGGGCGAAGCGAAGACAACCATGTCGGCGTCTATCAGTGACTCGATCACGTCGGCCATGTCGTCCTTCTGCACACAGGTGCCCTCATGGGCAAAGCAGTACTGGCATCCCAAGCAGCCGGCGATCTTCTTGCTGGCAACGCGGACGACCTCAACTGCATTACCGCCCTCACGCGCGGTCTCGGCAAACACCTCGACCATGGTATCGGTATTGGCGCCCTTACGCGGGCTACCACTCAATACAACGATTTTCATAGGAATCTCCCTCCTTCATGCCACAGGCGCGCGGCACACATTTTGTTGTAACCAAAACGGATGGAGCTATTCAGTCGTCTGTAGATCGCATCTCTCGTTCGCGCTCTCCAAAGAAGGTGCAAGCAAAAGCATCACGGGCATTAGTCGGCGCCGATATGGATCACGACATGAAACCGTAAGAGTTGGCCAGAGGTTGCCAGATTCAGTAGCTCGCAGCAATAGAGCGAATGACGACTTCGGCGATATAATCCGTGTCATCTTGATTGTTCCCGCGCGGAAGGCACAGCTCATGTCCAAGCTCAACATCGACCAGCGATCGATTCGCGATCTTCTCACCGATAAGCGATCAGACTTCCTCATCCCCGACTACCAGAGGCCCTACGCCTGGGGCGAGGACGAATGCGCAACGCTGTGGGATGACCTATTCGCGTTCGCTTTTCCGGGCGATGACTACGAGCGCTTCGACAGCGAGAACGACGAATACTTCCTAGGACCCATCGTCACCTTTAAGAACCTCTCTGGCCAACTCGAGATCATTGACGGCCAGCAGCGCCTCACCACCATCATGCTGCTGCTCCGCGCGTTCTACGACAAGTTCACCAACATGAAGGATAAGCAGTCTGTGAAGATGCGCGAGGCAATCGCCCGTTGTGTATGGAAAACCGACGAGTTCGACGAGCCCGACATGGAGCGCCTCAAGATCGACTCCGAGGTTGCATCGGACAACGACAAGAATGAATTCCTCGAGATTTTACGAGAGGGCAACGTAGGCGATGGCTGGAAGAGCGCTTATGCCCGCAACTTCGCTTTCTTCCAGAGGAAAATTGAACAACTGGTGAGCGAGTGGCCCACCTACACCGTCTACATGGCCACACGCGTCATCAACAATGTGATACTGTTGCCCATTGAAGCAGAGTCGCAGGACACCGCGCTACGTATCTTCTCAACTCTAAACGACCGAGGGCTGCCTCTCTCGGATGCCGACATCTTCAAGAGCCAGTTCTACAAGCATTATTCCGACACGGGGCGCAAGGATGAGTTCATCCGTCGCTGGAAGGGGCTCGAGGAGGGAGCGAACGCCATCTTCCGGCCCATGCGCGGTACACCAACCGATGAGCTATTTACGCGCTATATGTACTACCGCCGCGCGAAGAAAGGCATCCGCGACACGACCACCGCATCGTTGCGCGACTTCTTCGGTGCCGATGGCTACGCCATGCTCAAGGAGGACGCCACGCTCGGCGATCTCGAGGCGCTGCTCGGCTTCTGGAAACGCGTCGACGCGCAGGAAGGGTTCAGCGAGCGCGTGCTCCGCAGGCTCTTCGTGCTGAACTACGCCCCCAACGGCATGTGGACCTATCTGTTAAGCGTCTGGTTCCTCGCCAACCGCGACAGCAAAAGTGCCCTCGATGACGAGGCACTCTACGGCTTTCTAAACAAGATCACGGCATTCGTTCTCGCCTACGCCATTGAGCGTCCCGGCGTGAACGCGCTGCGTTCGCCAGTGTATCCCGAGATGATCAACATCGTGGAGCACCGCCCGGTGGAGTTTCCTAACCACCACTTCAATCGCGCAAATATTGCTGAGCGATTCCGAACCTACGTGTTCACCAACGGCAGGCCTGTAACAAAGTCCATACTCACTTGGTGGGCGTACGCAGACCCAGATCAACCACTCATGGACCTAGACACCACGCTCGAAATTGAGCACATCTATGCCAAGAAGCGCAACGAGATAGACCCGCTCGTCGATCAATCCAGCCTGGAGGCGCTGGGTAACAAGGCGCTGCTCGAGAAGCGTGTAAACATCCGCGCGGCCGACTACAGATTCTGCGATAAACGCAAATACTATGAGGGATACACCGACGGCAATGGCAAGCGCAAAGCCGGAACAAAGATCACGGAACTCAAACGCCTGGCACAAGTCATGGGAGACTTCACCGAAATAGACATCGCGACTCGCACGGCACGGATCATCGATGCCTTCGTGGACTACCTGGGCGACAACGGACTTTTGAGCTAAGGAGCGAACATGTTCGAAAGACTAACCAAGTACGCTGGCAAGCTGGAGGACAGAAACATGAATGTCGAGTTTGGGGGTGGGACGTTCGGACTCGAGGATTTCGTCGACGATTTCTATGGACTGGACGGGTTCGCGGACACCAGCTACTTCGAGACGCTTGAACGCCATAGCATCGACACCTCGGAAGGTATAGACAGCTGTGACATCGACCATGGGGACATTGACTTGATACGTGCATGCATCACGTGGTGCGTTCGTGGCGACCGCTTCTGCGACGGACTCCTTGCCGCGCAAGCTAGGAGCGGGTTTCTGGACCGCTGCCTCTCCCGGCTGAAGGAGCTCGACGAGGGCTGAACGGCAGCCACGAAGACGTCTGGCGCTGCGACAGCACAGCGATGCGACAATGCCATGCCGTCCGCTCCGTCATGCCACCAAATCAAAAGCGGAACCAACGCTCAATCTTGAGATGCGTTAACCAAAGGACTCACGTTTCTGCCGGGAAGTCGAGAACGCGGGGCACACTGTGGCGCTTTATCCTCAGCTCATAGCTGCACTGCTTACTTGATGAACCCGTGGTCAAGATGAACTACGAGAATCATAGCGGGCAGATACCGCCCGCATGCCCCCTTCGGAATAGGCGCTGAGTAGCTCCTGGGCGTGGGCGAACTCGGGACCTCGCCTCCAACCGAGCAGGCGGTTGACTGCGAGATTTCCCTGGACGTTGTGAACGAAGAGCAGATAGGCGTCCTCGCGCGAAAGCCCGGTCTCCTCCATGATCGAGGGAACCATCTGCTCAGCGCCGCGCTCGACGACGCGTTGCGCCACCCGGGCGTACGCGTCGTCATCCGAGTAGAGCAGATAATAGTCATCGTTTGCCGGCGGGCGCTGGCAGAGGGCACCCGTCTCCGTTCCCTCGATCGGCGGCGCCGCCGCCAGGGCCTCGTCGATAAGTGCGTCGAGCAGCGCGAACTTGTCCTCGTAGTGCAGATAGAACGTGCCGCGGTTGATATCGGCGCGGCGGCAGATATCCGCTACCGTCATCTTCGCGAAGCCGACCTCGGCCAGCAGTGCAAAGAACGCTTCCCGTATGACCGAAAGCGTATAGCGTCGGCGACGATCGATCTTCCCCGATTCCATTGCCCCTCCAATTGCAACGCTCGACAATGCCCAGCAATCGTTCGTTTATCAACGGCGCATCGAAGCTGTTCATTGCTCTCGCACAAATCAACATGGATACTTTTTATCAACACCTGTTCATAATAGCTGAAAGAAGGTATCCAGTGACTCTGTACGAGCAGCTCGTTATCGAGCTCACCAACCGATCGTTTTCCCTTCATGCCGCCTACCGCAGCGGCAGCACGCCCTATGAGCTGAGTGACCGCGAGCCCGAGCCCTACGACCAGCAAATCGAGGACTTCGCCCGTATGATCGAAGAAGCCGATTGCGTGCTGGTGGGCGGGGCCTCCGGGCTCTCCGCGGCGGGCGGCGGCGACTTCTACTACGAGGATAACGCGACCTATCGCAAGCATTTCGGCAAATTCGCCGAGCGTTACGGTTTCAAGGGCGCTTTCGAGGGGTCGTTCTACCGCTGGCCCACCGCCGAGGCGCGCTGGGGATACCTCGCCACCTTCCTCGACACCACGCTCAACGCCCCGCTGCGCAAGCCCTACAAGGACCTCGACGCCATTCTCGCCGAGAAGGATTTCTTCGTGCTCACCACCAACCAGGACACGCAGTTTGTGAAGCTCTACCCCTGGGAGAAGGTGGCAGAGATCCAAGGCGACCACCGCTTCTTTCAGTGCTCCCGCTGTTGCACCGACGCGGTGTGGGATGCGGTCGAGCCGGTCTCCAACATGGTAGAGGCCATGGGAGACGGCCTTGAGGTTCCGACAGAGCTCGTGCCGCGCTGCCCGCACTGCGGGGCAGAGGCGTTCCCCTGGGTTCGCGGCTACGGCAACTTCCTGCAGGGCGAGCTCTACGAGGAGCAGTACCACAAGGTGTCCGACTGGCTCGACGCGCACGCGCGGCAGAAGATTCTTTTCCTTGAACTGGGCGTGGGCCGCATCACGCCTGCATTTATCCAGGAGCCGTTCTGGGCCCTCACGGCGCAGTTGCCGCAAGCGAGCTACATCGCTGTAAACAATCAGACGCAGTTTCTCCCCCGCGCGATCGATGACCGAGGCATGGCGATCCGCGCCGACATCGCCGACGTGCTCGCCGACGTGCACAAGACGTTGGGAAGGTAGCGCATGGAAACAGCGAAAGCAGTTCGCATCGACCGGGCGCTTGCCGAGGCGGATCTGATCGTCATCGGCGCCAGCAACGGGCTCGACATGGCGGAGGGGCTCAACCTCTTTCGCGCTGACGATCATTTTTGGGAGACATACGGGGACCTCGCCCAGGCCGACGGCATCGGCTGCATACTGCAGGGGCTCAGCTCCCCGGATGCAAACGTGCGATGTCGATGGGCCGAGCGGTTCCATCAAAAGGAGCATCTCGAATATGAGCCCAGCCCGCTCATGAACACGTTGCGGCGTCTCACGGAGCACACCGATGCCTTCGTGATCACCTGCAATATCGACGGGCATTTTGCGCGCGCAGGGTTCGACGAGAACCGAATGCTCGAGACGGAGGGGAGCACGCGCACGTCAATCGACGAGTCGCGTCTCGCTCATCCAGATGCCATCGCCGCGGCCCAGCTCGAAGAGCTTGCGCGCCTTGTGCGAGCCCATCGCAACGGCAGGGTTGCCATCCTCGAGCTTGGCGTGGGACTGCGTAACGGCGTCATAAAGCACGTGCTCGCTCAGATTGCAAACACCTGCGAGCACGCCACCTACATCGTGTTCAACTACAGCCAGGCCATGGCGCCCGACGCTTCGTGCGAGACCATTCTCGTTGATGGCGATATGGCACCGGCTTTTGAGGAGGTCGCCCAATGCCGTCTCTAGAAAGAGCAGCAGATAGGCTTCGAAGCCTTATCGCCGATGCCGACGCCATCATCGTCGGCATCGGATCGGGCATGTCGAGCGCCGCCGGGTTCAACCATTACAACCGCGCAGGCATGGCGCGCGCCGGAATGGAGGACTGGCAGCGAGCATTTGGCTTTAAGAGCCTTTTCGACGGCTTCTACCACCTCTACCCCAGCCTCGAGCAGCAATGGGCCTACTACGCGCGATACATCGATTTCATGCTGCGCGAGCCGGCCTCACAGCCCTATCTCGACCTGCGCTCCCTCATCGCCCACAAGGACTACTTTATCCTGAGCACCAACGTGGACACCCAGGTCGAGAAAACGTTTCCCGCCGAGAGAGTCTGCAACTACCAGGGAAGCGTCGCGCATCTTCAGTGCAAGCAGCCGTGCTGCGACGAGCTCTTCGACGCGAAGCCCTACGTCGAGCGCATACTCGCCGGCATGACAGGGTTCGAGATCCGCAGCGAGGATATCCCCCGATGTCCCCACTGCGGCTGGCAGCTTGCGCCGTGGGTGCGCGACGACACGTTTCTGCAAGGCGGAGCATGGCGCGAGAGCCTCGAACGATACGAACGCTTTGTGCGCGAGCGCAGCAGTGGCCGCGTGCTGTTGCTGGAGCTCGGCGTGGGCGAAATGACTCCTGGTATCATCACACTCCCGTTCTGGAGCATGACCGCAAAGCTGCCGGATGCGCACCTGTTGAGCGTCAACATCTCGAACGGCTCGGCTCCGCTGCAGCTCGGAAGCAAGGCAGAGGCGATTCAGGCAGATTTGGGCGCGCTGCTCTCGGCGGCGCGGACGGGCGACGGTGCTTAAGCCTCCTTGTTGGTCGCTTTAAGGTATGCATCGTCGCCCACGGGCTCCAGCCACTCGTTGGAGGTCTCCTCGCCCGGAACCTCCAACGCGAGATGCGAGAACCAGCTGTCGGGCGCGGCGCCGTGCCAGTGCTTCACCCCCGGGGCGATGTTGACCACGTCGCCGGGGCGCAGCTCCTGTGCCGACTTTCCCCACTCCTGGTAAAACCCTCGACCAGCCACGCAGACGAGGATCTGCCCGCCGCCGCTTTTGGCGTGATGGGTGTGCCAGTTGTTGCGGCAGCCGGGCTCGAACGTAACGTTGTAAATGCCGACCTGCTCGGTGGAAAGGGGCACGAGGTAGCTTTGCCCGATAAAGTACTTCGCGAATGCATCGTTGGGGGCACCGATGGGAAAGGCCATCTCGTTTTGGTGCTCGGCCTTTGCGTCGGTGGCATCGTCATCCGCCCAGGCCTCCTTCGCCATACGAAAGGCCGCCCACGCCTTGGGCCATCCCGCATAAAACGCCGCGTGCGTAAGGATTTCCGCTATCTCTGTCCTGGTCACGCCGTTGTTCTTAGCAGACATCAGATGATATTGGAACGAAGAGTCCGTCAGTCCCTGCGCCATCAGGGCCACAACCGTTACCACGCTGCGGTCTCGAAGGGAAAGCCCGTCTTCTCGGCTCCACACCTCGCCGAACAGCACATCGTCATTGAGCTGTGCAAATTTGGGGGCAAAGTCCCCCAGGGCATCTCTGCCTGCCGTCTGCTTAATTGCCATGATCAATTTCCTCCTGTCGATGGTTTGGACACTAATCTACTTCCGCGCGGCTAAACGGCCCGCTTAGATTCCCATGCCCATTTGTCGCGCCTGCTCCAGAGCGGGATGGCCGGCGATTTCGCCCACGCCGTCTACGCCGCCGGCGAAAACCGTACCGGCAAGCGTGCAACGGGAGAAACAGTCAACCCATCCCTGCACTGCCTTTTTCGCGCCGTCGAAGGTTGAGCGCCCGTCCTCCGCCGCCGTTGCCAATAGATACGCCTCGCTGAATGCATAATCGGAGCCAAATAGTGGGTTGGCGCGGTCGAGCATGGTCTTGAGCCTGTCTCTTATACACATCTCCGAGC
>CABSNA010000033.1 GCA_902478865.1 uncultured Collinsella sp. | reverse complement strand
GCAGCCGGGGCTCACGTGCTCCCACGGCAGGCGCCAGTCCAACTCGTAGGGCAGGTGCACGAGCTCATTGAGGTCGATGCCGTTTTTGGCAGCAGCTTCCTTCCAGTTATCGAGCGAGAAATGCTCTACCCAGGCGTCAAAGCGAGAGCCCGAGCGCCAAGCATCGATGATGACGGGCGTCATGTCACGACCGGCGCGGGAAAGCGCGGCCTCGATGAGCGAGGTCTCGGCATCGTGGTAATGCACGCGGACGGCACGGTTGCGAACGCTCGTGATAAGCAACTTCTGGCGACGCTTGACGTCGTCGTAGTCGAGCTGCGGGCACCACTGGAACGGCGTGGCAGCCTTGGGGATAAAGACCGAAACCGAGATGGACACCGAGATCGAGCCGCGACGAGCCTTGGGCACCACGGAACGACCGAGCTCCAGCACGTGATCGGCCAGATTGGCGATGGCCACGATGTCCTCGTCGCGCTCGCCGGGAAGGCCCATCATAAAGTAGAGCTTCATGCGGTTCCAGCCGGCCTCGAAGGCCGCCTTGGCCGCACGGTCCAGGTCCTCCTCGGTCACGTTCTTGTTAATGATGTCGCGCATGCGCTGGCTGCCGGCCTCGGGCGCGAACGTCAAGCCGCCCTTCTTTTCGCCGGCGACCGACTCGGCCATATCCACGCCAAACGAATCCAGGCGCTGCGATGGAATAGACACGCGAATACCCGTATCCTCCAGGCGACGGTTGAGCCTGCCGAGCACGTCGCGAATGCAGGAGTGGTCGGTCGTGGAGAGCGAGGTCAGCGACACCTCGTCATAGCCAGTCTTTTCCAGACCCTGAATCACCGACGAGACGATCTGGTCGGCCGAGCGCTCGCGCACCGGGCGATACGTCATGCCGGCCTGGCAAAAACGACAGCCGCGGGCGCAGCCGCGCAGGATCTCGATAGACAGACGGTCGTGGACCAACTGCGCATAGGGCACGCACGACTGCGACAGCGGATTCGTGGCGCCGAAATCCTCGACGACGCGCTTGTAGACCACGGTCGGCGCATCCTTGCCCTCACGCGGCACGGTGTAGCCATGCGGCGAGCAGGGCTCGTCGTGACGAACCTCATAGAGCGACGGCACGTAGTTGCCGGCAATGGATGCAAGCTGCTCAACAATCTGCGCGCGCGGGACCCCTTCGTCACGCAGGCGGCGATGCAGCTGGCAGGTCTCGAGCAGCGATTCCTCGCCCTCACCGATGAGGATGGCATCGAAGAAGGCCGCGTACGGCTCGGGGTTGTACACCGAGGGACCACCGGCGATGATGATGGGGTCGTCTTCGCCTCGGTCGGCCGCTAACAGCGGAATGCCAGCGAGGTCGAGAGCCTCGAGGAAGTTCGTCACCGCCATCTCGTGCGGAACATGCAAGCCGACAATATCAAACGAAGCGACCGGCGCTGCACCCTCGAGCGAGAGCAGCGGAATACCCGCCTCGCGCATGGCGTCACCCATATCGGGCCACGGCACATAGCCACGCTCGCAAGAGATGCCCTCGGCCTGGTTAAGAATGTTGTAGAGGATGGCGATGCCCTGGTTGGGCAGACCAATCTCGTACACATCCGGGTAGATCAGGCAGCAACGGTAGTCGGCATCGGCCTTGGAAAGCGTGCCCCACTCGTGATCGATATAGCGGCTCGGCTTCTCGACCTTGGCGAGCAACGGCTCAATTAAATGAAAACAATCTTGGTATGCAACGCGCAACGGAAAACCCCTAAGCAGCGAGATCTGATGCGTCCTGATAGGACGCCATGGGACGGGTAGCGCCCGCGACCGTGGTCACCAGATCGCGAACGCGAGAGAACGTGGCAGTGACCACCTCGTTGGCACGGCTGTAGTCGACATCGCGCTCGTAGAGCGAAACGAGCGCACGGCCCATGCCATAGGTGCCCGCGGCAGCAGTGAGCGCCTTGACGGCAAACCCAATATGCGGCGTCTGCTTGACGAGCGCGCGGGTAACCGCGCGGATCACAAGACCGCCGGCAAGCACGCCCACGACCTCGTAGCCGCGCTCGGGCTTAATGCCGCGTCCAAAGACGGCAGCGAGCTCAAAGAGCATGCCCACCTGCGCCAGCGCCATAACGGGATAATCGGCGCCCGGCAAAAACACCAGTGCACCGGTCGCCATATTGGTGAGCGCGCACGAGGTGATGATACGATTGGCGGCCGCGATGCGCATGAAGGCAAAGTTCGCCGCAAAAGCCGTTTCCTTGTCGGTGCGATCGAGAATCCAGCGGGCAAGCGTCTCGAGCAGATACGTCTTATCGGTTGCCGCCACCACGCCGAGCATGGGCGTGGACTCCTCGATAAACGGCACTTCCACAGCAGACTCGGCAAGCACGCACACGGGCGCGCCGGCGATCACGAGCTCCTGCACGGCACTCTCCAAGCGGTCGGAACCACACGAGAGCACCAGCACCACATCGGTATCGGTCTTTGGAGCAATTCGCTCCTCCCCCAGACGCTCGACGCGCACAATGCCCGAGGTCGTCTGCGGCACAAAGGCGTCACGCACCGTCTCGGCCAGAAAGCGCGAGGCGGACGAATCCAGATAGGCCGAGACGCGCACCGGCGTATCGGAATCCTTCTTAACGGACGCGCCCATCTTAAAAGCGCGAGTCAGCTTATCTACGGGAATTTTCATAGCAAACCCCTCCAGCGGTTACGCGGCGCCCGAACGATGCCGCCATATGGATTGTACGATACCCACCGTCAGCAGCTGGATCATCATCGAAGACGAACCGAAGCTAATAAACGGTAGCGGAATACCGGTAATCGGCATCATGCCGATGCACATGCCGATGTTTTCGAAAGTCTGGAACGCCCACATGCCAACGATGCCCACGCACGACAGACGCAGGAACAGCGACTCACACTTAAAGGCGACGCGAATCGTCGAAAAGATCAGCAGCACGTAGAGGCACAGGAGCAAAAAGGAACCGCAAAAACCAAAGGTCTCGGACAGGAAGGCGAAGACGAAGTCGGTGTGGAACTCAGGCAGAAAGCCGCCGGCCGACTGCGTCGCATGGCCCAAACCCTTACCAAAGAAGCCGCCCGAGCCAACGGCGATAAGCGACTGCTGCAGGTTGTAGGCATCGTCCGAATCGGCATTATCGGGGTCGATAAAGACCGTCAGACGGTTCATCTGATACTGCTTGATGAGCACATCGTGGCCGAGCAACGAATCAAAGACCGAATCGAGCGCAAGGACGAGGGCCACCAGGCCCACGAGCAGGGCCAGGGTCGACAGCACCCATTCGCGGCGTGCACCGCTCATGCAGATGACGATGGCGCCCGAAACCAGCACGACCAGGCCCGAGCCCAGGTCGCCCATGGCAACGACGGCCAAAAACGGAATGGACAGCATGCCGCAGAGCTTGACGTAGTCGCGAACGGTATCGATGCGACCGTTATACTGCGAGCCAAGCGTAGCAATAAAGAAGATGGTGATGAGCTTGGCAAGCTCAACCGGCTGGAATGTCAAGCCGATACCGGGAATCTTGATCCAGCCCGTCATGCCCAGACCGCCCGTATAGGACAGACCCGGAATCTTGGGCGAGAGGATCACGATCAGGTCGATGACGAGCAACGCCGTCGAGAAATTGGAAATACCGCGCAGATCGGTACGCCAGACCAGCACCGCCAGCACCGCTCCGATGCCAATTCCCAGCAGATGGCGTGAGAACGAGGCATCGGCCTTAAACTGCGAAGCCGACCAGATGATGATGGCTCCGTAGGCGACGAGCGCCACAGTAGCCACGAGCACACCGATATGCACCTTTTGGCGAAACGTGCCGCGCGAGGCCGAAAGTTGCTTGTTGACACGGTCCAGGCTGCTGCGAGAGCCGCTCTTGGTTGAACGGAACAGATCCGCCGGAGAAAAATCCATCGCAACCTCCTATCGAACCGAAGAATCGCCCGAGGCCGAAGAGGTATCGGGCTCGTCATAAATCACGCCGAGCACGTCGCGCACGACATGCATCGCGGTATCCGAGCCGCCGCCGCCCTGCTCCAGGACAGTAGCGATGACATACTTGGGGTCATCGGCCGGTGCATAGGCGCAGAACCACGCGTATTCGTCCTCGCCGCTCTTCTCGCCCGTGCCCGACTTGCCGTATACCTGCGGCGTCAGGGTGCCAAAGTGCGCCGCCAGGGACGTCGATGCCGTGTAAATCACGTCGTGCATGCCGTTGCGAACAAGAGCCAAATCCGAATCGCTGTTGATCTTGGCCTCCAGGCGCTTCTTCTTGCCCTTGCCATTGTACTTATAGGCATCGCCGTCGCCATCGCGCGACACGGCAGACAAAAACACGTGAGGCACGTACTGTTTGCCGCCGTTGGCAAGACCCATATAGGCGCACGCCATCTGCAGGGGCGTCACCAGGATGTCGCCCTGGCCGATAGCGATGTTGGTCATATCGCCGGCATTCCACTTGCGGTCCTCGGCAGAGGCGTCGGTGAAGTACGACTCTTTCCACTCGGCATCGGGAATACGGCCCGCACCCTCACTCGGCAGATCGATACCGCAGGTCTTACCTAGGCCCCAGCGACGAAAGACCTCCTGCAGGCCCTCGGAATGTTGCTCGTCATAAAAGAACGCCTTGCCCATGTCGTAGAAGACGGGATCGCACGAGTTGGCGATACCCGACTGCAGCGTCATGGTGCCGTGGCCGGAATGCAGCCAGCAGTACTTGCCCCACGACTTGCCCAGCCCCGTCCAATAGCCCGTGCAGTTGGTCGTCTGCCCCGACGTGTAGGTTCCAAACTCAAGACCGGCTAGTGCCGAGAGCGGCTTGATGGTCGAGGCCGACATGTACTGTCCGCTAATGGCGCGGTTGAGCAGCGGGTGCGAACCCTTGTCATCATTGAGCTCGGTCCACACGTCATTTGAGACGCCGCCGATAAAGACGGACGGATCGAACTTGGGCTCGCTCGCCATGCCCAGGATCTCGCCATTGTTGGGATCGAGACACACCACGGCGCCGTTGCCGGCATTGCTGTAGCCAGTGGTCTTGGCAAGCTCGATAGCGCTCGCCAGCGCCGTCTCACAGGCCTGTTGAATCTTAAGGTCGAGCGTGAGCTTAATGTCGGAGCCGGCCTTCGCGGGCACGGCGCCGGCCTGACCGGTCACATTGCCCGAGGCATCGACCTTGACGGTCTGCTCGCCACGAATACCCTGCAGCAAGTTTTCGTAGTAGCTCTCAACGCCCGCCTGGCCCACGATATCGCCCGACTGGTACGTGATCTTGCCAGCAGAAGCATCATCATCGCCAGAGGTTTTCTTATTCTGAGCCTCGAGCTGCTCGGAGGTAATGGTGCCGGTATAGCCCAAGATATGGCATGCCGTCTCGCCATATGGATACTGGCGCTCGGTACGCTCGGCAATCTTGACGCCCGGGAACTCGCCGGCATGCTCCTGAATATAGGCAACCGTGGAGCGACGGGCGTCCGTCGCGATGGTATGCAGGCTCTGGGCGCCCTCTGTATTGTCCTGAATATTGCGAAGGACCGCCACGTAAGGCATTCCAAGCACGTTGGCAAGATGGCGAACCAGGACCTCATCCTCGGCAAGGTCGCGGTAGGCCACGACAGCAAGTGAGGGACGGTTCTGGACAAGCGCCACGCCATTGCGGTCGAGGATGCGGCCGCGCACAGCAGGAGTGGTAACGGTGCGAGTCTGATTACTATTGGCCTGCTTCTCGTAATAGTCCGACGAGACCATCTGCATGCCCCACAGCTTGACGGCGAGCGCCGCAAACATCGCGCCCACACCCGTGGTGAGGATGGAAAAGCGGCCCTTAAAGGCGGTCACCGCGGTATTGCCCTCGCCCTCGGTGGCGCGCGGGGTCGTTCCATGCTGCGTATCGTAGGTAAAACGGGAATCGCCGCGACGCATGATGACCAGTGCGACCACGATGGCCACAACTAGCACGATACCGGCGATAATAACCGTCAACTGGGAAGACATCTACGGGCCTCCCCTATTTGAGCTTGCGGGTCTTGGGCTTAAAGCGCATACCCGTCTGGCGTCCGCCACGTGCGGAGAATCCATAGCCGGACTGTGGCACGACGCCGGACATCAAAAACGGAATGGCAACCAGACCCGTCAGGATCGAGGACGGCAGCGCATGGCCGAAGATCGCCACGACAAAGCTCGTCTCCAAACCCATAAACAGCAAGATGATGCTGTAGATCACATTAATGACGAGCGCGAAGGCGCCCACAGTGACGCCGCGCGCACTTGGGGTACCGCCCGTCTGACCGACGGCGCTGTGCACCAGGGCAAAAGAACCCACGGTCAGCAGGAACGACATAATGCCCACCGGCACGGCAGCGGACAGGTCATAAAACAAGCCGCTGCAAAAACCGCACACGACGGCACGGGTCGGGTCGCCCGAGAACACACTCAGGCACACCAAGATAATCATGAAGTTGACGCGACCACCCGCAATGGAGATCTGCGGTGCCAGGCCTGCCTGCAGCAGCACGCACACGATGGCAGCGATCACAAACGTGCGGGAGCTCATCCCCTGCTCGTGTAGATCCATGGACATGCCCCCTATTCGTTCGAGCCAGAATCGGTCGTCTCGGACGTGTCGGAACTGTCATCCGAGCTCTCGTCCTTCGTCTTGGTTGCAGCATCGCGCGACGTTCCCTGCGGCGTGCTGTTGGCCGTGCTCACGTCCTCATCCGAGGCCGACTGTTCATCGGTCAGCGAGGTAATGACCAGCACTTCCTCGTTGTTCTCGGCCGTGGTCTGAGCGCGCACCACAATGGTGTAGTACACGTCGTTTGCCGATTTCTCAACCGACGAGACGGTGCCGAGCGGTAGACCCTTGGGGAACACACCGCCGATGCCCGAGGTCACGATGATGTCGCCAACCTTAACGTCGGAGTCGACGCTCACGTACTCAAGACGCAGCGTGCCGTCAGCCTGACCCTGCAGCATGCCCTGGGCGCGCGTGTCCTGTACCATGGCGGACACACCCGAGTTCTCGTCGCCAATCAGGCGCACGGTGGACGTCTTGGCCGAGACTTCGATGATCTGGCCGATAACACCGGCAGAACTCGTCACGGGCATGTTGATGGTAAGGCCGTCGGCAGAGCCCTTGTCGATGGTAACGGTCGAGGTCCAGGCATCGCCGGAAGCACCAACGATACGAGCAGCGGTCGATTTGAGGTTATAGGTCGACTGCAGGCCGACCAGCCCCTCCAGACGCTCGGCGGTCTTTTGAGACTCGGAGAGCTCGGCAACCTTAGAGGTCAGTTCCTCGTTTTGCTTCTTAAGCTCGTCGAGCGTGTCCTGCGACGCCGTAAGGTTAGAGAACACGTTGCCGATGGCATTGAAGGGAGCCGCCACAGCCGAACCCACAAAGCGCACCGGCGAGGTAATCGTCGTTACGCCCGAACGCACGGCATGAATCGGCCCAGCCTCGCCCTCACGAATATAAAACGTGAGCAGCAACACCGAAATCAGGCTGAAAACAATCAACGGGCGCATACCCGTTGATTGTCGCTTGGTATTCAGATTTGTGGAGAAACCCGAAGATCGTGCCAAATGGAATCCACCTTTTGGAAATTAAGCATTGGTCTGGACGAAGCCGCCATCAAACGCATTGGCCTCGAGCACGCGGGCACAGCCGTTAACAACGTTATCGAGCGCCGTGGGGCTGACGTTGACCGAAACGCCGGTCTCATCGCGCAGGCGCACGTCGAGACCGCGCAGCAGCGCGCCGCCACCGGTCAGCAAAATGCCGTAGTACATAAGGTCCGAGGCAAGATCGGGAGGCGTAGCGTCGAGCGCGTCCTTGACGGCCTTGGCCATCTCGTCGAGCGGCTTGTTGAGTGCGCGACGAATCTCCTCGCTCTCGATGCGCACGGTCTTGGGCAGACCGGTGATCACGTCGCGGCCGTTGACCTCGACGTCGAGCTCGTCCTTGAGCGGCACGGCGGAGCCGACCTTGATCTTGATGTCCTCTGCCGTACGCTCGCCGATGGCCAAGTTGTAGGCATCGCGAACGTGCGTGAGGATGGCCTGATCGAACTCGTCGCCGGCAATACGGATGGACTGCGAGACGACGATGCCGCCCATAGCGATAACGGCAACCTCGGTGGTACCGCCACCGATGTCGATGACCATGGAGCCGGTAGGCTCCTCGACGGGCAGGTCGGCGCCGATAGCGGCGGCCATAGGCTCTTCGATCAGATAGGCCTGGCGAGCGCCGGCCTGGATCGTGGCCTCAAAGACGGCACGCTTCTCGACCGACGTGACACCGGAGGGAACGCAGACGACAACGCGCGGACGCGGGGTCCACGGATAGCGCTTCTCGGACGCCTTGTCGATAAAGTAGCGAAGCATAGCCTCTGTAACATCGAAGTCGGCGATGACGCCGTCCTTCAGGGGACGAACGGCCACGATGTTGCCGGGCGTACGGCCGAGCATGCGCTTTGCCTCGATACCGACCGCCAGGATGCGCTCGTCGTTCTTGTCGATGGCGACTACAGAGGGCTCGCGAATGACGATGCCCTTGCCGCGCACGGAGACAAGCGTATTGGCGGTGCCGAGGTCGATGGCAAGATCGCCCGCATAGCTACCGAAGAACATATCCATCAAAGAAAACAACGCAACTCCTGATGTGTTGGATGATTGCTGGAAAACTACTAGCTCATCATACTAGCGCAAGCCCGGCACCTCACTTGCGGTGAAGCGCCGGGCAAAGCTAAATCCCATAAGGTCACTACTGGTTGTCAGCAGCCGAGAAATCCATATCGAGCGAGGAAACGGCCCAGCCGATATGGTTGTCGGAGCGCACGAATTTGACGGTGTACTCCTGCTCGCCGCCCTTGGACAGCGATGCCTTCACCTTGGCGGTCGTCTCGGTCATGGACTGATCCATGCCTTCGACGGACACAGTGGCACCCTGCGGAATCGAGGAGATGATCATCGACTTAGCGTCCTCGGACAGGCTCGAGGCCAGGCAAGACTCGGCCTTTGCCGTGTCACCGTCGCCGGCAGCCTGGAACAGATCGGAAACGACAGACTCCTGGGACGGGAAACCAAAGCCGCGCGTGTAGGCAAAGCCCAGACCGCCCACGGCGATCAAAATGAGCAGAAGCAGCACGATGAAGACTTTGAGACCCGTGTGGCGGTGGCGACGACGGACCTTGGCCTGCTTACGATCCTGACGGTCCTGCTGGACCATCTCGGACTCGGACAGCGTAAAGAAGCCGGTGTCCGAGGGATCGGGCATAAACTGACCGGTCGCGCCCGTAGGATCGAGCGGATCGACGGCAGGAGCGTCCATCGCGGGCGCCGGAGCCGTGGCCATAGCCGTCTGGGCAGACAGCGCGGCAAGCGAATCGTGCACGCGGGCAAGCTCATCGGCCTGCTCGGAGGTGAGCTGGTAGATACCATCGGCAGTAGCGGCGTTAAAGGCGTCGAGTGCGTCGGAGGGACGGCCGGCGGCAGAAAGCGCCTGACCCATGCCGGCGTTGAGCGCACGCGTGTCGTCGCGGGGGCCGGCAAAGTCGATAGCCGTACGGTAGGTCTCCACGGCATCCGCCGGACGGCCGAGCTTAATGAAGCAACGACCAAGCTCGCCGAGTGCGGCGGCAGGAGCCGGATTGGCGCCGTCGATGGCAGCCTGACGGAAAGCAGTACCCGCGTTGGCATAGTCGCCCGACTGGAACAGCGCGTTACCCAGGCCCAGATAGGCCTTGAACGGCGTGGCATAAGAAGCGTCCTGCGTAGCGGCAGAGAACGCCTGAGCGGCCGTCGTGTAGTCGCCCACGGCGGCGAGTGCCTTGCCGCGGTTGGTGAGCAGCGCGCCGCGCTTGCCATAGGTGCCGTCGTTGAGGGCGGCGGCATAGGCCTCGGCGGCCTCGGCATACATGCCCAGGTGCATCAAGGCGTTGCCACGAAGGTGATCGGCCTCGCCCATAATCTCATCGGGAGTTTTTGCCGCCCCAAGCATCTGGGCTGCAGCGGAAAAATCACCCGCGCGGTAAGCGGCACGGCCCTGTTGGATCAGCTGGCTATTCAAGGAAATCCCCTTTACTCGTGAACGATCTCGACATGGACGATCTCGTCGCCGGCACGCAGCTGCGAAATCACATCGAGACCCTCGACCGTGGTACCAAAGACGGTATAACCGGAATCGAGGTTATGCTGGGCACCCAAGCAGAAGTAGAACTGCGAACCCGCGGAATCGGGATCCATGGAGCGTGCCATGGCAAGGGCGCCATCGACATGGCTGTTGCGCGGATTGGTGGCAAACTCGCCCTTGATGCAGTAGCCGGGGCCACCGGTACCGGGCATGCCGTCGGGGCCCTCAAGACCGGCAGCGACGTCGGCGCCGGACATATCGCGGGTATTGGGGTCGCCGCCCTGAATGACAAAGCCGGGCACATAG
>CABSNA010000032.1 GCA_902478865.1 uncultured Collinsella sp. | reverse complement strand
ACTCCTTGCCGAGCTTGAGGCCGCGCGTGTCCCTTCTGGTCCATGAGGCTCAAAACCGCGGCGTGATGTGGACGGCTGGGGTCAAATTTGCAGCATTTCGAGCTCGGCTTCGATATTGAGACTGGTTCTTTATTAAAATAGATTTCCAGACAATTGAGCGGCCGGGGGGTTAACCATGAGGGGCATGGGAGACACAACCGCATATCTGCGTCGGGGCATTCGGGAGATTATATGCCTGGCGCTGTTCTTCTTCACGTTTTTGGCGTGCGAGTATCTCTTTGATGTGCGCATGGCCGAGCTCGTGTCTCCGAACGAGGTCGTTATTTATGAGAGCCTTGTCATCGGCGCGAGCGTGATTGGCTTCTTTGTGCGTCCCATTCTGTACTATCGCCGTCCCCATGCTATCGACGCAACGAGTGACGTCACGGGCGTTTTGCTGGTGGCGGCATTGCTGCTGTTGATTATGGCGGTTCAGGTTGAGGTGGTAATTGCCGGCGGTTTGGTGGCGTGCTGCGCGCTGGGCTACTGCGGATCGACTGCTCATGCAAATTTTGCGAGGCGCTTTGCGCGAACGCCCTGCTTGGCGCGCGCCGCCGCACTTTCTTACGCCATGGGCGTTCTGGTGCAGGTTCTCAACCACATGGTGATGCCTGTCGGCATTCCTCAGCAGGCTGTTCTGGTCGTCTGTGCGATCGCGCAGGTGGCGTTGCTCCACGGTGCCCGACGCGCCAAGCTGCGCGACGAGTCCGATCCCAACTTTGAACCCAGTGCTGCCGGGCTTTCGGTAGATGCTCTGGAATATGGCGCCAAGTGGCATGACGATCCCGAGGCAAAGGCGGCATTCCGTCGCGCCGTAGTTCGCCTGACCGTGGCGACGGCGTATCTTTCCAGCGTATTCGCCGCTCTCAACGCGGGCTTCACGACCCTGCATGCTGTCGGAGCCGTCGATTTGGGCGATTGGCCGCGCCTGCTGCTTGTCGTGAGCTCGTTGGTCGCTGGCGCACTATTTGACCTGCACGGCCGCTCGTATATGAATATCGGCATGACGTGTGCCGCCATACTGTCCACGCTTTCGTTCTTTGTGCTCATCGTCGATGGCAATGGCGGCAACGAGCTTGCTGCCACGATCATCTTTTATCTGGGCTCGGGCTTTTTCGTGGTGTTCTTTACCACAAAATATGCCGCCGTCTCGCTCTATGCGCGCTGGTCATATTTTTGGCCGTGCATGGGTCGCGTCGTCAACAACGTGTGCTCGATGTTCGTGACGGCGCCGGCAGTGGCGATTATCTCGAGTCAAAATGTGCTGGCTGCGGTCGGTGCGGCGCTCGTGATGTTTGTGGGCATTGCGATTACGCTGCTGGGGCAGTTGGGGCAACGAGCCGATGATGCCGCGATGCGGGACGGACTGCCGCTTGCCACCGACGATCTTGGTGGGGATCTTGCGCCCACATGCTCCGACCCCGAGCCCGTGGAGGCAGCGGAGCTCACGTCCGATGAGCGCCTCGATGCCTTTGTCGCCACCTTTGGGCTTACAGAGCGCGAGCGCGATATTCTTGAGGTCTTGGTCGTTTCGGACCAGAGCGTTCAGGACATCGCCACAACGCTCTTCCTTTCGCGCTCCACGCTCTATCGTCACATTTCCTCGATCAACAAGAAGACCGGCACCGCCTCGCGCGTGGCCCTTATCAACTTCTTCTGGTCCTGGACACCCAAGGACTAGCTAATCTCCCAATAAGTTGCGGTGGAATAGTCCCTAAATTAAAGTCACGGGGCTTTAAACAGGAACTATTTCACCGCAACTGCTGGGGGGATAGACTGCGGCGGCGGCAGAGGCAACGGCAGCGGCGTTGGCAGCTGTGGTAGTGGCAACGGCAGCTGGCAGGGTGTTTTCCGTCTACTTGCTACAGCAGCTCGCCGTGGCGGGCAATGTAGCGGCGCTTTGCCAGCTGGGTGAGCGCGATATAGGCGGAGACGATGCCGATGAGCAGCCCAAAAAAGCTCGTGGGCAGCGGCATGAGGCCGAGCGCATCGGCGATGGGGCTTGCCGGCAGCCAGGTGACGAGCGCCAGGCCCAGCACGGTAAGAACGCACAATGCGGGCGCGGCGTGGTCGCGCGGGCTCGGCAGATTCGGGGAGCGCAACATGTGGACCACGAGTGTCTGCGACCACATGGACTCGACAAACCAGCCGCTCTGGAAGAGCGCAGCAAAGGTCGCCATACCCGCGACGTCGCCCGCGGCGGCAAGCTCGGACCAGCTTGCGTCCACGGCGGCGGGGCACACGACAAAGAAGAGCGCGGCGAAGGTCACGATGTCAAACAGCGAGCTCACGGGGCCCAGCTCGAGCATAAAGCCCTTGATGGATGCGGCGTCCCAGGCACGCGGGCGGGCAGTCCAGGCGTCATCGACGGTGTCCCACGGCAGCGCGATGCACACGATCTCGTAGACCAGCGACAGCAGTACCAGCTGCAGGGCGCTCATGGGCAAAAACGGCAAGAACAGGCTCGCGACGGTCACGGACAGCACATTGCCAAAGTTGGAGCTCACCGTGGTCTTGAGGTACTTGATCAGGTTGCCGTAAGTGCGGCGGCCTTCGATGATGCCGCGCTCGAGCACGCCCAGGTCCTTCTGAAGCAAGATGATATCGGCGGATTCCTTGGCAATATCGACGGCCGAATCGACCGAGATGCCGCAATCGCTCGCACGCATGGCGGCGGCGTCGTTGATGCCGTCGCCCATAAAGCCCACGGTGTGGCCGAGCATCTCGCGCATGACACGTACCAGGCGCGCCTTCTGCAGCGGCGAGAGCTTGGCGAAGAGGTGGGTTTTCTCGGCGCGCTCGGCAAGTTCGGCGTCATCGAGCGCATCGATCTCGGAGCCGAGCAAGACGTTGCTCGCATCGATACCAATCTGCTCGCAGACGGTGGCGGCGACGCGGTCGTTGTCGCCGGTTAGGACCTTGACCGCCACGCCCTTGGCCTCGAGGGTGGCGACGGCGCCCGCGGCACTTGCTTTGGGCGGATCGAGGAAGGCCAAAAAGCCCATCAGCACCATGTCGCACTCGTCGGCGATGCCAAACTCGCCCACGCAGCGCGGATTGGTCTTCTGCGCCACGGCAATTACGCGTAGGCCCTCGGCGTTAAGTCCGGCGATCTGCTTGCGAATCTGGGCGAGCTTCTCGTCGGTGAGCGGCTGAGCGATGCCATCGATCTCGACAAAGGAGCAGATCTCGAGCATTTCCTCGGCAGCGCCCTTGGTAACCATCTGGGTTTTGCCTTGGGCGTCGGCGACAACTACGCTCAGGCGACGGCGCGAGAAATCGAAGGGAACCTCGTCGACCTTGGTGTAGCGGTCGCGCAGGCTCTGGCCCAGCATGGAATCGGGTGCGACGGTCGAGGGCGTCACATCGGCACGGTCGATTACGGCCAGGTCGATAAGATTTTTGAGGCCGGTCTGGAAGAAGCTGTTAAAAACGCATGGCGCAGCACGCGCGCGTCCTCGTTGCCATCGGTGTTGAGGTAGCGCTCGAGCACGATGCGGTCTTCGGTGAGGGTGCCGGTCTTGTCGCAGCACAGGACGTCCATCGCTCCGAGGTTTTGAATCGCCGGCAGCTCCTTGACGATAACCTGGCGACGGGCGAGGTCCTTGGCGCCCTGCGACAGGCTCGTGGTCACGATGACGGGAAGCATCTGCGGCGTGATGCCCACGGCCACGCTCGTGGCGAACAGCAGCGCGTCGATGACGTTGCCCTTGGTGGCGGCGTTGATGGCAAAGACGGCCGGCGCCATAACGAGCATCAGGCGCACCAGCAGCATGGAGACGCTCGAGACGCCGCGGTCAAACGCGCTCTTTTCGCCGCGCCCGTTGAGCATCTTGGCGATGCCGCCCAGGTAGGTGTCCGAGCCGGTGGCAACGACAAGCGCCATGGCGGCGCCGTTTTGCACGGAGGTGCCGGTAAAGACGATGTTCTTGCAGGCAGAGAGTGGCAGTGCGGAGCCGTCGGCGCCCTCGACGACGGTGACGGTGGTGGTCTTCTCGACGGCCTCGCTCTCGCCGGTGAGTGCGGACTCGATCACAAACAGGTCGCGCGCGGTGATGATGCGGGCGTCTGCTGGCACCATATCGCCGGCAGAGAGGCGGATTACATCGCCGGGGACGAGCTCGTCGAAGGGGATCTCGATGCGCCCGCCGTCGCGCAGGGCGGTGCAAGTGTTGGAGACCAGGTCCTTGAGGGCCTCGGCCGCATTGCCGCTGCGGGCTTCCTGGATAAACTTCATGCCGCCCGATACCAGCAGCATGGTGCCGATGACGATGACCGTGGAGGGGTCGCGCTGCGGTTCGGGCACGGCGAGCACGTCGATGTAGAGCGAGACCAGTGCGAGCGCGGCGAGGATGCCGGCGAAGGGATCGATGAACGCGTCGGCGATGCGGCGGGCGAGCGTTTTGGTCGTTGCCTCGATGGTGTTGGGGCCGACGGCGTTCAGGCGCTCAGTTGCCTGCTCGACGGTGAGGCCGTTTGCCGTGGCGTCAAGCAGTACGAGGGCGTCCTCGGCACTATGGGTGGCGGCGAATATGGTGTTCTTGGACAGGCCGGTATGAGCGGCAGGGCGCGCCGTGCGGCGGCGCTTGGAGATGGCTTCGAGTACCGTGACGGTTTTGAGCATCAGCATAGGGTCCTCCTTGTTGAGGGGAGTTAGCGTACGTGTCGTATTTGCTTCAAAAAACCTAGATGTCGCTCACGTCAAGCTCTTGAGCCCACAAAGGGTGCAGCGCGCCTTTGCGGTGGTTTTGGCGATCTGCCGGTGGCGTTTATGCGTGTGCGGAGTCCTCGCGGCGTGCCGAGGGCGACATGCAGGTTTTTCGACTAGGACTGCCTTCCATGGCACACCTCCTAAAGGCTGAGCGCAGCGCGCTTTGGGTATCTCGTACCCCTTTTTAATCCGCCCGTATTCTTGATGAGGGGGTTTGACATGTCAACCCCATTGTTCGGAAAACCATTCCCCCTGACAAAGCCTTTACAGAATGCCGTGGCCCCAAAGCGCGCCCGCATCGACGCTTCGCCTGCGCTAAACTGGAAGGCACGTACGCGATTACGAGAGGAGCCCGCATGGAGGCTTACAAGCAAGAGTTCATCAAGTTTATGGTCGAGTCCGACGTCCTTAAGTTCGGCAGCTTTACGCTCAAGAGCGGCCGTCAGTCCCCGTTCTTTATGAACGCCGGCGCTTACGTGACGGGCTATCAGCTCAAGAAGCTGGGCGAGTATTACGCCCAGGCCATCCACGATAACTTTGGCGACGACTTTGATGTGCTGTTTGGACCGGCCTACAAGGGTATTCCGCTGGCCGTCGTGACCGCAATTGCCTACCACGAGCTGTACGGCAAGGAGGTCAAGTACTGCTGCGACCGCAAGGAGGCCAAGGACCACGGTGCCGATAAGGGCAACCTGCTGGGTTATGAGCCCAAGGACGGCGACCGTGTGGTCATGGTCGAGGACGTTACCACCAGTGGCAAGTCCATCGACGAGACCTATCCCAAGGTCAAGGCTGCTGCCGATGTCGAGATCAAGGGCCTGATCGTGTCCCTCAACCGCATGGAGGTCGGCAAGGGCGGTGTGACAACCGCGCAGAAGGAGATCGAGGCAAAGTACGGTTTCCCCGTCGCGAGCATCGTTTCTATGGCCGAGGTCGTCGAGACCCTCTACAGCCACGAGATCGACGGCAAGGTTGTCATCGACGACGAGCTCAAGACCGCCATCGACGCCTACTACGAGCAGTACGGAGCACGTTAGTTACGGCGTTTTGCCAAACGCCGTAACCGGCCGACGCTGCGCGACGTCCAGGGCGACAATTTGTCATTCAAAAGGCGAGGCATGACCAGAAGGTCAATGCCTCGCCTTTTTCATGCCAACTTGTTCGCCCTGGGCGGCGCTCGCTGTCGTTGCCAAAACATCGGCGTTGCCGGAGTAGTCATTGGGGACGTTCTTGTTTGACTAGTCGTTTAAGAACGTCCCCAATGACTAGTCAGAAATGAGCGTGCATAATCTCCCGTTTTTGGTCCCCGTGTGGGCTCAAAGTGGGAGATTATCCGCGCTCGCTAGTTAAGCGTCCAAAAATCCACACTCGCCAAACCTACCAAAAAGGGACAGGTTTATTTTGGCACGCTTCGGTCGGTGTCAGGAAGTGTTAGGGACAAGGCGGCGACAGGACTCGAGAGCGAAAAGAAGTGCCGGGTTTGGCGCGCCCGCTTCTGCCCGTCCCGTGCGCGGGCGATACTCGGCTTATCGATCCGCGATGCAAAGGAGACGCTCCATTCCACGAGCGCTACCGGGAAGGGCTCGCGATTCGAGTCCCCACCTTAGCATTTGAACCATTTGGCACTATAATTACCTTAGGCATGCGCACAACGTTGCGCTTAATCAAGAGGAGAAAACGTATGGGTCTGTTTGATATGTTCAAGAAGAAGGCTGAGCCCGCGGCTGCCGCTGCTCCGGCCTCCATCTCTGCTTCTGCTGGCGCCGACGTGCTGTGCTCGCCCGTCAAGGGCAAGGTCATCAAGATGGCCGACGTGCCCGATCCCGTCTTTGGTGGCGAGGTTCTGGGCAAGGGCTGCGCGGTGTGGCCTGAGGACGACCTGGTCTATGCTCCCTGCGACGGCAAGGTGACCGTCACTATGGGTCACGCCGTGGGTCTGCAGTCCGATAGCGGCATCGAGGTTCTGGTGCACGTTGGCGTCGATACCGTCAACATGAACGGCGATGGCTTCGAGGGCTTCGTCAAGGCCGACGACGTCGTGAAGGCTGGCCAGCCCATACTCAAGATCGACCGAGCCAAGATCGCTGCTGCCGGTTACAAGGACTGTGTCGTCGTGGCCGTGTCCAACACCGCCGAGTTCGCCGACGTCGAGCTTTCCGTTGAGGCAGAGTCCGCCGTCGCCGCCGGTGACGCCATCGTTAAGGTCGTCCGCAAGTAAATTGCGGCATCCAAAGGATGTGCAAGGGTGGTCGGGTTATCCGGCCACCTTTTTTATTGCACCGCGGGGAAGCGTTTTATTGCACGTTGGGCGGGCTTACAAACCGTTCGGATGCTAAAACGAACCGACCGCGCCTTCGCGCTGCCGAGGGTGTTCATAAGTGGATAGTATGGGCTTACTTATTACAACGTGCGCCGCGTTCGGGAAGCGCGGTGCCGCTCATTGGGAGGAACAACATGAAAAAGAAGCTGCTGCTTGCGCCCCTCATGGCCGTCTTGGTTGCATGCGTGGTCGTGCTTTCCGGTTGCGGAGGTCCTTCGGTTGAGGAGCTCATCACCGAGGATCTTACGACGCAGTTTGACGAGGTCAAGAACGGTGGCGACGACTTCCTCTCTGGTCTGGAGGAGGCTTCGGGCGACGAGTTCGAGCAGCTGGGTATCGATCCCAAGGAGTATGCCAAGACCTATCTCGAGGGCTTTGACTACAAGATCGGCGACGTGACGGTCGACGAGGACAAGGGCGTCGCGACCGCCGAGGTCTCTATCACATGCAAGTCTATGAACAAGATCGTCGAGGACTTCTCCACCCAGTATCAGGAGAAGGTCGCTGCGCTTGAAACGGTTCCTTCCGATGACGAGCTGTACAAGATGGCCGGTCAGGTTATGGTCGATGTGACCAAGGCCACCGAGCCCAGGAAGACCACGGTTATCTTCAAGTACACCTGCAACGACGACGGCGAGTGGTCTGCCGACGACTCCGTCAACTCCGAGATGATGGATGCAATGCTGAGCTAGTTCGTTGCGGCGTTTTACCAAACGCCGCAACTGCTCGACGCTGCAAGCCCGCCAGAGCGGCAATCTGCCTTTCAACTTCGGCGGCATGACCAAAAGGTCAATGCCGCCTTGTTTCAAGGCACCTTGCTCGCTCTGGCGGGCTTTCGCTGTCGTTGCCAAAACAACGTCGTTCCCTTGGTTGGCTTAAAGTGGCACTTTTACCTGCGACGTTGCCATCGCTGAAGTAGTCATTGGGAAGGCGGCAGCTGGGGACGTTCCTTTTCTGCCGGTAGTTGGGGACACTCCTTGTGCCAGCGTTGCATCGAGTGCTTGGGAAACCGCGACCCGGTTTTTGGTCAAATTCCGGGTCGCGGTTTCCGGATGGGGTTGGTTGCGGAAAGTGCGACCCGGAATATTGCTCTGAAACGGGATGCGGTTTCCCTGATGCGGCTCAAACGGAAAGCGCATCCCATTCCGGAGCTCCAAAACGGGATGCGCTTTCCGCGCGGAAGAATTGTCGCAGCTGCGTTAAGCAGTGTCGCTCGTTACTCGCCCAGAATCAGCGCCGCTAGCTCGTCCTGGGTGTCCGCCACGTAGTCGGCGCCGGCGGACTCCAGCTCTGCGCGGCCGCGGAAGCCCCAGCTGACGCCCGCACTCTTAAGGCCGGCGTTGTGACCGGTCAGGATATCGACATTGGAATCGCCCACATAGAGCGTGGTCGACGGATCGGCGCCTAGCTCTTCCATCACATGCAGCGTAACGGGCGCCTCGGGCTTGGGCGGAAACGCATCGACACGGCCCTGCACCAGCGCAAAGCGCTCGGAACCAAAATACTTCTCGATAAGCGGAGCCGCCGAGACGTGGTCCTTGTTGGTGAGCACGGCAAGCTGAACGCCCGCGGCGCGTAGGCGGTCGAGCATCTCGATCGTGCCAGCATAGGGGGCGGTGTGGTCCTCCTTGTGCTCGCCGTAGTAAGCCCTAAACTCGGCAAGCGTCTGCTCAAACATGCGGCCGTCGCCCGCATACTCGGCGGGCATAAAGCGCTCAACCAGCTTGAGCATGCCGTTTCCCACCTTGTAGCGGTACTCGTCTACGGCAAACGTGGGCCAGCCGTGCATCTCGCAGGTATGGTTGCCGGCGGCCGCCAGGTCCTCGAGTGTGTTGAGGATGGTGCCGTCCAGGTCAAAGATCACATGGGAAAAAGCTGCTGCCATAAAAACTCCCGTCATTGGGTTTAAAACGCACCCCATAATACTGGGCTTCCGCGTTGGGCGTGCTTGGAATCTGAACATCTCCAGGGGTATCAGGCCGCATCGCGCCGACCGTGTGGTTTCGCCCTAGCAAATTCTCGGCAGCTGCTCTCCCACGAGCATGTCGAGGATGCGGGTCGAGCCCCAACCGGTACGTACGCGCACGGCGGGGCGGGCGCCCTCGGCAGGCAGCACGCGACCGATGACGGCGGCATTCTCGCCGTAGCGGGCGGCGCGCATGGCGTCCAGCGCGGCATCGGCCTGCTCGGCCGGCACGACGGCGACCATCTTGCCCTCGTTTGCCACCTGCAGCACATCGTAGCCGAGCATCTCGCAGGCTGCCTGCACGTCGGGGCGCACGGGCACAGCTTTCTCGTCGATCTCCATGGCAACGCCGCTGGCCTGCGCAAACTCGTTGAGCGTCGAGGCCAGGCCACCGCGCGTGGGGTCGCGGAAGCAGCGTGTGTCGGGTGCTGCGGCAAGCACATCGGCAATCAGGTGGTTGAGCGGCGCGGCATCGCTTTCGATGGTGCTCGAAAACGCCAGACCCTCGCGTTGGCTCATGATGGCGATGCCGTGGTCGCCCAGCGTACCCGAGACCAGGATGACATCGCCGGGCTGGCAGTTTGCGCCGCTGAGCGCCACGCCCGCAGGCACCTCGCCCACGCCGGCGGTATTGATGTAGACGCCGTCGGCCCCGCCGCGCTCGACCACCTTGGTGTCGCCCGTGATTATGGACACGCCCGCCTCGCGTGCCGTTTCGGCCATCGTCTGCACAATCTGGTGGAGCTTATCCATGGGATAGCCCTCTTCGAGGATAAAGCCGCACGATAGGTAGCGCACGTTGGCGCCCGAGGTCGCGACGTCGTTGACGGTTCCGCACACGGCGAGACGGCCGATGTTGCCACCGGGGAAGAACTGCGGCGAGACTACAAAGCTGTCGGTCGACATGGCGATGCGCCCGCTCGCGGGCAGCGCGGCGACGCCGGCGTCGTTGCCTTCGAGCAGCTCGGGCGACCCAAAGGCATCCAAAAAGACCTCATCGATGATGCGTTTCATCATCTGGCCGCCGGAGCCGTGGCCCAGCAGGACGGTGCTATCGGTAACGCTATGGGACATATCGAAAACTCCAATCGTGGGTGGTGTCGGTGTGCGGGTGTGTCCGGGCTAGTCGCGGTAGCGGTAGTACGCCGCGCAGCTGCCCTCGGAGCTCACCATGCACGGGCCGACGGGGTGCTCGGGCGTGCAGGTGCGGCCAAAGAGCGGGCAGCTGCTCGGCGCAATGGCCCCGCGCAGCACGTCGCCGCAGCGGCACCCGCGCGGCTCGACCGTCGCCTCAACGGGCACGTCAAAGCGAGCGCGGGCATCAAAGCGCGAGAACTCGGGGCGGATGGAAAGGCCCGAGTTGGCAATCAGCCCCAGCCCGCGCCATGTGGTATCGCACGGCTCAAACACCTGCTCGACCAGCTGGCGCGCCACGGGATTGCCGTCTGCGTTGACGCCACGGCGGTAGGCGTTGTCAATCGCCGGCCTGTCCTCGACAACCATCTGGACCAGCATGCAGATGCCCTGCAGGATATCGACCGGTTCAAATCCCGTGACCACGCCCGGGGTATTGAATTCGTCGACCAAAAAGCTAAAGGGCGCCAAGCCCGTGATGGTGGCGACGTGGCCCGGCAGGATAAAGCCGTCGATGGTGGTCTCGGGGTCGTTGGCGATGGCGCGCAACGCCGGCGGCGTGGTCTTGTGGGCGCAATAGACCGAGAAGTTCAAAAGCCCGCGCGCCTCGGCCTCCAAGATGGCGGCGGCGATGGTGGGCGTCGTAGCTGTCTCTTATACACATCTCCGAGCCCA
>CABSNA010000031.1 GCA_902478865.1 uncultured Collinsella sp. | reverse complement strand
CGATATGCGGGTTTAACGGCATATCGACCACATAGATTATTAACTCGCATTTCTACCCGCCCTTTTCGTAGAGTCGCCGATACGTGCTTAGCGCACCCTCGGCGCGTCCGGCAGGCTTTGCGAAATGGGATCCAGGAGACTTCGGCGCAGCATCATCTTGCGGAATGCTTCTAATGAGCCTCCCATCCTTCAAAAACAGAATCTCATCGCACAGCCTATCGACCGAATCCAAGATGTGGGATGACATGATGATGCACGTACCGGAATCGGCCAGCTTCCTGAGAATCTCGGAATGCAAGTCCACCCTGCTGGGGTCGAGCGCGTTCATGGGCTCATCTAATAGAAGGTACCGCGCGCCCGTCGCATACGCAATCGCCAGGGTAAGCTGCTGCTTCATGCCCTGGCTCAGAGTGCGGATCCTCATCTTCGCGAACTCGCCTATCTGTGTTTGTTCCACTATCTCTTCGATATCGCGAGCATGCGGCCACATATCGCAAACCATCTTGAGGTGATCTTCCGCACGCAATCCGGGATACAGCAGCGTCCCCTCACCAGGTGCATAGAAGATCATAGAACGGACCTCTCTCGCACCCGTACCCTGCACCTCATCCAGAACGATGCTCCCGTCCACGCGAGGACCCGGCAAACCTGCCATCGCACGCAGCAACGTCGTCTTTCCATGCCCGTTCGGAGCGACGAGACCGTAGACCGTACCCGGGGCAAACTCAGCGTTCACCGAATCTACGAGCACCTTCTTTCCATAAGAGATCGTCAGCGTTTGAAGGTCAATCATCGAGATCATCCCCTTTCGATCTTTGGAACACTCAGGCGCACCATCAACGGAGATACGGCGCCCAAGACCACCAGCAGAGCGCCCGATGCGCCGACGACCTCTCCAAAAGGCATCGCGTTCGTCCTTCGCCCAAGGAACCCAATCGTCCCCACCTGGGAAGCGGGATCAAACGAGGCGAATGGAGCCAGCAGCGCGACGCCCATGCCCACGCTTTCAACATGAGCGCTCAACGAACCCAACGCCAAGAGAACCGCGCAAACCATTCCGGTGACAACGGGGTTGCGGCTAATCGCTGCTGTCAACGCAGCGACGACGGAAATCACGCCGTATGCCATGACCAGCAACGGAATACTGCACAACACCGCCTCCCCCACTATGGACGTTGTCGAAGCTCCCGCCCGAATGAGAGCGACGGGATACTCCGATCCACCCGCACCGTTCTTAATCACGGACACAACGACAGCGGGAACCATCGACACCAAAAGCAGCACCAAGCCAAGCAGGAGAGCCAGCGCAACAGCCGTCAGAAAACGCACATGCGCTGTTGCGGGGATCTGGAGAACCAGAAGGGAACGACACTGCAGGTGGGTGCACGCGAGCGATGTGACAACCACGGGCAACAGCAAAAATAAGGAGGGAAGCGCTGCCTGGAGATACGAAAGGAGGATTAATGGGGGCATCTTCGTACTTAACTCGTAAACCTTGGGGTTCGGCAAGCTCGCGATCGACTCAAGCAGAAGGGCGCGCGCCTCCGCACGAGAAGGAGTCTCCGGCTCGATTCCGATCGATTGCAGGAGAGTCGCATCTGCCGCGCCCAGCTCACCTCGAGCGCGCTCGTACGTCGCAAGGCTTCGAAACCCCTCCGCAGGCATAGGCGCGTACACGAAACCCGAAAGAGCATCCCGCATGTCTTCCAGGGCCGCTTTGCCCTCGACGTCCATATTCGCAGCGTTCTGCTCTAGATACCGATCTATTGAACGGAGCTCCCCATCCCTATACCGAACAGCGGAAACGTTATCAGCGTCAGGAAACATCTCGACCAGAGCCGGGGCCAGCATCGTCGTCGACATTGCAATCGCGCATACGGCGAGGGTAGGAGAACGCAGGAGCAGTTTCCCCATCGTTCTTACGTATGCAACGGCGGAGGCACAAGCGCTCGAACGAGTTGCCGTTCTCGATGCAGTGAAGGAACCTCTCTCAAGACAAATCGGGGATATCGGGCACGCGCAGCCGCTCTTTCCAGCAACGCAAAGCAGGCTAATTGCCAGCACCTCGATCCCGATTGCGCATACGAGGGCAATCGCGCCACGCTCGAAGCAAAGTCCAGGCAGATTCACTATCTGCGTTGTCGGGTACGGGCTATAGGCGCCGACGGTCAACTCAGTGTTCGCATACGTAAGGGGATTCAACAGGGCGAACTCACGTAAAGCGATGGATCTTCCGTAATACCCGGGAACCATCGTCACCCCCATCAGGGCACATACGAACACGATTCCAAGCGTAGGGTTATTGGCAATCTTCACGGCAAGGTGAACGACAAGCGAGATGAACGCTGCCACCAAGAATTGCAAGATGGCCGTCTGCGCGAACACCAGCCAAGCCGGTTTGATAACCGGAGTCGCATATTGAATGTAGCCTATCGGATAGAACGGCGAGCCCGGGCCATTCTTCACAAGCGCGGCGATTATCCCTGGAAGATTGATGGCGAGGACGGCAAGCATTGCAAAAACACTCGCCCATACGCTCGATGCAACAAGTCTACCCAGCTCGCCCATCGGTGCCTGGATGATGAGCTTTTCACGTTTGTTAAGACGCGCGGCAAGGAACGAGACGGCAACGGCCGTTGCGACCCATAGCAAGTACTCCTTCGATCCGTCATAATAGGTGTACTCTCCATCCGATATCTGCAGAAACGGAAGTAGGGGAGAGAGCGGTGCCAAGATAAGACGTCCCGCGGCAAGAGGGTACAGAAGCGCGGGCATGCTTGATGAAGAGGTATAGACACCGTCCTCCCCCGCATTCACAAGCGCATCCGCATAGGATGCTGACAATTCCTGCTCAACACGGGTTATTCCCGACTCGAGGTATTCGACCCGTCCGTCGATGCCAGCCGCGCTCCTGAAGACGGGCAGAGCACAAAGAACCATCAACGCAACAACGACAACACAGAGCGACCTGGAGGAGAGAAGCGACCTAAAGATCGCCTTCGAGATTTTGAGCATATTCATCGCCAACCTTAACCTCATCCAGTCGGAACAGAGGGGCCGAACAAAATGCTCGGCCCTTATTACTTGCCGGCAAAGTCAATTTAACATAAACTGTTAAAAAGTAACCTGAGTTTTTTAAATTCTTCGGAGGTTATTATGAGTTCCGACAATCGCACTCCCCGGCTTCATTCCTTCCGCATCGCATGTGCGATAGCCTCTGCGACCCTTTGCGCCACCGCCATCGCACAAGTGGCGTTCTCCTTAAAGCCAGCAATCGAAGTGCTCGACAACCCTGTAATTGCAGACTCCCCCGCGTATCCAGCCCTTGCGATCTCGACATTGGTCCCTGCCGTCATCGGTATCGCTACGACCATCCTCAGCGCCGTTCTCGTGTGGACGATCAAGAGCGGAGACCCCTTCAAGAAAGGGTCTGCGACATGCTTGAAGGTGCTCGGCATTCTCTTCGTTGTTCAAGCTGCCACCAGCCTCTACGCCGGCTCACTCAAAACCTCCGTTTCGATGTTTGGCGGCGAGGGGGCCGTCGGCGCCCAAGAGATCGCTTCATCATTCGATTGGACCTCTCTGGTTCTCGGCATCGTCCTGTTCATGCTTTCCCAGCTCTTCTTGTACGCCCGAGAGCTGTACCTCGACTCCGACGAGATTGCGTAAGGAAACGCCATGCCCGTAATTGTTCGCCTCGACAAGATCATGGCCGAGCGAAAGATTTCCTCGAACGAACTTGCCGAAAGGATTGGAACCACGCCCGTGAACCTGTCCCGTATTAAAAAAGGGCATATTCGCGGCATTCGCTTCAACACACTCGAGCAGCTATGCCTCGCCCTTCGTTGCCAACCCGGAGACCTTCTCGAAGTCATGAGCGAAGAGGATGCCCGAAAGGAGTTCGGACTCGATTGGTCCGCCGAGGATTAGAGGGCGGTCGTACTCGCCCTGCACACGGGGATGCGAATCGGCGAGGTCTGCGGCCTTCGGTGGTGCGATGTGGATTTCGAGACGGGCCTGATCTCGATCAGACACTCGGTGGCGTACGCGAAGGGAATGGGTTCGTTCATCAAGGACACCAAGACCCATGACGCCAGGGGTATCCCCATCGACCCGGTCGGCCTACTCCCCTTCCTGAAGGAGACCCACGAGATCGACTGCGGAAAGCTGCGCTTGCGCGGCCTTACCGGGGCGGTCGAGATCGGGGGCTGCTACATCCTGTCGGAGCCGGGCGCGACCTTCGCGACGACAAGCTATATCCGCAGGGCGTTCAAGACGTTCTCGGAGACCAACGGCCTCATGGGCACCAACGACGAGCTGATCACGATCCACGGCCTTCGCCACACGTTCGCAACGCAGTGGATCCGCCAAGGCGGCGATATCAAGGCGCTCCAATCGATCCTCGGCCACAAGGACGCCATGGCGACGCTCAACGTCTACACCGACATCGAGCCCATCTCCAAAATCCATAACATGCTGCGCGCCACGCCGTGCCTTTGGCGCGGGCACCTCGGGCCGAGGGTCGATCCGGGTCCCATGTTCCAACAGAGGATCCAGGAGTCCATCGAGACGCTCCAGGCGTTCGGCTACGGCATCACCGAGCCGGACGACCGAAATATCGCCATACGCGACGTGAAGACGAACAGTTGGCTCTAGCTCACCGAGTACGCGGCAGTGCTGGGCCCATCCCAACTGAGGTCACGGTGGTCCGATAGGGGCGCCGCCCGCGGCATGCGCCGCGGAGCGGTATCCCCTACCGAAGGGCGGGGATGCCCTCCGCTTCCAGTTCGGAATCAGCCGTCGGAGGCGTTCGGCTGACTGCGGGAACGGCCTGTCCGCTCAATGTGTTCGGCTGAGATCGGAAATCAACCCAACACGAGCCGGACACGCGCCAGACGGCTCTTCCCCGTACGGCCTTCCCCCTTACGCTCATGTTGCAGGCATGTAACGCCGCAGCGAGCGCGCCTTTTTTGCGCCAGACAGGTACAATGATGAACACTGTACCGTAGCGGAGCGCCCCGCGCGCGCCGCAATCACGCGAAAGGGTTTCCCATGGCCGAGATCTCGTCCTCCCGTATCGTCATCACCGTCCTTGGCAAGAACCGCCCCGGTATCGTCGCCGGCGTCACCCGTGTTCTGGGCGAGGCCAACGTCGACATCCGCGACATTACGCAGTCCATTATCGAGGACATCTTTACCATGACCATGCTGGCCGACACCGCCGAGTCCAAGCTCGACTTCGCCGAGCTGCAGAAGGCGCTAGCCGAGGCTGGCGAGCTTTCGGGCGTCAACGTGTCCATCCAGCGCGAGGACGTCTTTAACTTTATGTACCGCCTGTAGCGAACAAGCCGCCGGGGATTGCCTGACACGCGCATGCCCATGCAAGCCACCCCGATGCGGCCCGGAGAGGAGCGCGCATGGCCTACGACGCCAAGAAAATCTATTACCGCTTCGATGACCACTTGAGCCGACTGGTTCTGGATTACGAAGCAAGCCGCCAGATTTCGTCTGAAAGCGAAAGCCTCTACCACGGCCTGCCGACCGCCCCGTACGACGAGGACCTGTTTGTCGAGCACAATGTCAAGCGCGGCCTGCGCAATGCCGACGGCTCGGGCGTGGTCGCGGGCCTCACTCGTATCTCGGATGTGCACGGCTACAACAAGGTCGACGGAAAGGTCGTGCCCGATCAGGGCAAGCTCACGCTTCGCGGCTACAGCATCGAGGATCTGGTCAACAATGCCCAGGCCGAGAATCGCTACGGCTACGAGGAAGTCGCCTATCTGCTTATCACGGGTTCGCTGCCCAACAAGGAAGAGCTCGACGGCTTTTGCGAGCGCCTGGGCGCCTTTAGACATCTAAGCGACGAGTACGTTAAAGAGTTCCCTATGACCACGGTGTCGTCGAGCATCATGAACGTGCTCCAGCGCGCCGTACTGCTGCTCTACGCCTTCGATGCCGAACCAGACGTGATCACGCCCGAGCACGAAATCGACGTCGCCATTTCCATGCTCGCACGTCTCCCGCGCATTGCCGCCTTCGCACACATGGCCTCGGTCGCCAAGCTTCGCGGCTCCGAGGTTCACGTGCCGCACCCCACGCCCGGTCTCTCCACCGCCGAGACCATCCTACAGGTCCTGCGCGGCGGCATGGCGTTCACCCGCGATGAGGCGATGCTGCTCGACGTTATGCTCATGCTGCATGCCGAGCACGGCGGCGGCAACAACTCCACCTTCGCTTGCCGCGTGCTGTCGTCTTCGGCCACCGACCCGTATTCCGCCTACGCCGCGGCTATCGGCTCGCTCAAGGGCCCGCGCCACGGCGGCGCCAATGCCAAGGTCGTGTCTATGCACGAGGACATCCGCGCGCATGTCTCCAACTGGGAGGACGAGGACGAGGTCGCGGCCTACCTGGGCAAGATCCTCGACAAGCAGGCCTTCGACGGCACGGGCCTCATCTACGGCATGGGCCACGCCGTCTATACGCTCAGCGACCCGCGCGCCGAGGTCTGCCGCCGTTACGCGCGCTCGCTTGCCGCCAAGAAGGACTTGGGCGAGGAGTTCGCGCTCATCGAGCGCATCGAGCGCCTGGCCCCGCAGGTGATGCGCGACCACGGCATGACCAAGCCCATCTGCGCCAACATCGACCTGTACACGGGCTTTATTTACAAAATGCTCGGCGTGCCCGAGACGCTCTTTACACCGCTGTTCGCCGTCGCCCGTATGGCCGGCTGGTCGGCGCACCGCATGGAAGAGCTCTTCTGCGCGCACCGCATCATCCGTCCCGCGTATCGCCCGGTTATCGAGCCGCTGGAATACAAGCCGCTCGCCGATCGCTAGGACGCGGACCGTTATAGAACCCGAGCGTGGCCAGGGCATCACCGCCCTCGGCCACGCTTTTTATGCCAGCAGAAAGGGCTGCATCGAATGATTGTGTTTTCCGATATGGATGGAACGCTGTTGACGAGCGACAAGCAGATGAGCGACGCCACCTGGGCGATGCTCGACGAGCTCGCTCGACGCGGGATTGAATTTGTGCCCTGCACGGGACGTCCGCTGTCAGGCATCTTTGAGCCCATCCTCGCCCATCCCGCCGTGCACTATGCCGTCTGCGCCAATGGCGCCAGCGTCTGGCAGCTCGACGACGATGTGCCCACCGACGCCTCGCGCGCCACGTGCATCTTGAGCCGTCCGCTCGATTGCGGCATCGCCCATCGCATCCATCGCATCGCCGCCGGCCACGATGTGACCTTCGATATCTTCGCGGATGGGCAGTGCTTCCTCCCCCGCTCGCTCTACACGCGCCTGGACGAATTCTGCGGCGGCGACCCCCACATCGCGGCTTCGCTCAAGCGCACACGAACACCGATCGACATGGATATCGACAGCAAGATCGACGAGGTCGAGATGCTCGAGCGCATCGCCATGTACTGGCACGACCCGGCTGATCGCGACGCCATCGCGGCGGAGCTCGACACGCTCGGAGACATTGAGGTCACGCGTTCGTACGCCATGAATATCGAGGTCATGGGCGAGGGCGCCACCAAGGGAACGGCCCTCACGTGGCTCTGCGAGCACCTGGGCGAGCGTCTCGCCGACGCTTGGGCGTTCGGCGACAACATCAACGACATCCCCATGCTGCAGGCAGCGGGCCACGGCATGGCCATGATCAACGCCGAGCCCGAGGACCGCGAGGCCGCCGACGCCATCACCGAATATGACAACGACCACGACGGCGTCGCCCGCACCATCATGGCCGCTCTCGCCTAGTCATTGGCCAGTCACTGAGGACGTTCTTGAATGACGAGTCGTTGGGGACACTCTTCGCGAAAAAGCTGCAAGAACTGTCCCCCACTGCCGGCAGAAAAGAAACGTCCCCATCTGCCGGATTAAGCGAGACTCTCCAGCACGCGACGGAGCTCCTGCTGGACGGCGTGGTCGCGGTTACAACCCACCACGCGATCGGCCACCGCCTTGAGCGCGGGACGCGCGTTTTCCATCGCGCAGCCCGTGCCGACAAAGCGAATGATCTCGTAGTCGTTCATCGAGTCGCCAAACGCCATGACCTCGTCGTGTCCAATCCCGTAATGCTCCGCGAGCTGCGCGATGCCCGAGGCCTTCGACACGCCGGGCTGCATGGCATCGATCCACGCGTTGCCCGAAGGCGCAAAAGTAAAGAGCTGACCGAGTTCGCGCTGCAGTACGTAAGCGCTGTCCATAACGGCACCGTCATCGCAAAAGATACTCGCCTTGATGATATTTACGCTGGGATCGGGCAGCTCCCAAATGCGCTCGGCATTGGGAAGGTCCTTATCGACCTCACGCACGAACTTGCACTCGTCATCGAGCAAGAAGGACTTGGTTCGGTCAAAAAGCGCAAGATGCAGATTGGGAAACGTCGCGACGGCCTGGGCGAGCCTTCGAATCGCCAGGTGCGAATACACCTCACGGTCTACCATCTTACCGTCGGCGTAGACCTGGGCGCCGTTAGCGGCGACAAAGTCCATCTTGTCGCGAACGGGCGCAAAGAACTCGCACAGGCGGTCGTAACGACGGCCTGACGATGCGGCAAAATGCACGCCATGCTCGTGTAGCGCCAAAATCAGTTCGTAGGTCTCGGGAGGCACCTGGCCGTTTTCGTCAAGCAGTGTGCCGTCCATATCGGATGCAATCAGTTTAAACATAGAAAAGCTCCCTTCGGGCTTGTTGGAATCGAACGTGTATCCAATTCCAACGTACCCAAAGGGAGCTCAAATAAGACTCCGCGGGCGTAAACGTTACAAGGACCTGGCAAATAGCTCACACATGCCAGAGGCCTCACGGTCGCGGCGTCAGGCGACACGTCAAAGAGTGTCCCCGACGACTAGTCGTTTAAGAACGTCCCCGATGACTAGTCGGCGTAGGTGAAGGTCGTGACGTCGAACATGCCCTCGGGGCGGATGCGGAGCGTCGGGATGACCGGCAGGGGCAGGAAGATGATGCCCATGATGGGGTCGAGCGGCGGCTCAATACCCATGGCGCGCGCCTTGACCATAAAGTCGTCGTGCTGCGCGGCAACGTCCTCGGCCGCGCCTTCGCTCATAAGGCCACCGAGCGCCAGCGGAATGCGAGCCACGACCTCGCCGTTGCGCACTAGCACGTGACCACCCTGGCCCACGGCTTCAACAGCCGCCATCATATCGGCCGCGTTGTCGCCCACCACGCACACGTTGTGCGAGTCGTGGCCGATCGTGGAGGCAATGGCGCCACCCGTGATGGTGAAACCGCGCACCCAGCCGCGACCGATATGCTTGCCGACCAGGCCCAGGCCAGCGGGGCCGTCGCCGTCGGCGCCCTCGGCCTGCAGCGACACGCCGCGGCCATGGCGCTCAATCAGCATAATGCGGCGCAGACCCTCGGCACTCTCGGGGCGAGCCATACCCGTGATGGCCTTACCCGGCACCACGTCAATCACGGCCTCGCCCGGCTTAAAGGCATAGTCGAATACGTCGAGCGAAAGCTTCGGCAGCTTAACGGAGGCGCGCAGCTCATCGGCAAGGGCCGCAACCTCGGCCATCTCGGGTGCAATCTCGCCCACAAAGGTGCCGTCCTGCGCCACCAGAGCACCGGCGGCATATACGCGATGCGGAGCCGTGGCAAACGTCAGGTCATTGAGCACCAGCAGGTCGGCACGCTTGCCCGGGGCAATCGCACCGCGGAGCTCGCGCGGGTCGCGGCAGCCGTGATCCAGGCCAAACGCCTCGGCCGTGGAGAGGGACGCCATAGAGATAGCGACCACGGGGTCGATACCGGCCTCAATCGCCACGCGGCAGGCATTGTCGATCATGCCGGTTGCAAGCGCATCGGAAGGGGCGCGGTCGTCAGTCGCAAAGCAGCAGCGGCGGGCGCGCGCGGGATTCTCCAGCAGCATCGGCGACAGGTTGGCCAGATCATGGCTGCACGTACCTTCGCGCAGCATCACGTACATGCCGCGAGACAGCTTGTCGAGCGCCTCCTCGGGAATCGTCGACTCGTGGTCGGCGATAATGCCTGCCGCAGCATAGGCGTTGAGGTCCTTGCCGGCAACGAGCGGGGCATGACCATCGACCTGTTTGGACGGCGTCTGGTTGGCAGCGTCGATACGAGCACAGGTCTCGGGATCGGCCATAAAGACGCCCGGCAGGTTCATCATTTCGCCCAGACCAAAGACATCACCCGGATATTCGGCAAAAAACGCCTGCATATCGGCAGCGGTGATGACGGCACCGGCCTGCTCGTCGGGCAGCGCGGGCACGCACGAGGGCATCATGTACTTGATGGAAATAGGAGCGCGACGACCGTCCTCGATCATAAAGCGCAGGCCGTCGAGCCCCGCCACGTTGGCAATCTCGTGGCTGTCGGCAATGGCAGTAGTGGTACCGCGCGTCGCCGCCATGCGCGCATACTCGGCAGGGCGGATGTTCGAAGACTCGATATGCAAGTGTCCGTCAATAAAACCGGGGGCAAGATAGCGGCCCTGGCAATCGATGACCTCGGTAGCCTCATACGTACCGGCGGCATCGTCGCGACCATCGTAGAGCACACCGACGATCACGCCATCCTTGACGGCAACACTACCGGGCGCTACGCGTTGGCCGTACACATCGACGATCTGCGCGTTGGCAAACAGCGTGTCGACGGGCACGCGACCCTCGGCGGCCTCGATCACAGACCTCATGACCTCAACGGACATACATACTCCTTTAACCGTAGAAAGCAGCTGCGGAGCGGACAGGCCTTCACCGCAGCAAGTCAATAGCCATTGTATGCCCAAACGATGGGTCAACAATACGCCTCTCCGCTTAACGGCACACGCCGCTTGGCGCAATGAGGAGAGGTTGCTTTGCACCAATGACAAGGAGTGTCCCAAAGTGCCGGCACAGACGATATGAGCAGGACATAAAAACATTGAGAGCCCCTGCTGCATGAAAGACCG
>CABSNA010000030.1 GCA_902478865.1 uncultured Collinsella sp. | reverse complement strand
GCGTGGGGAGCGTGCCCGCAAGATTCGCGAAAGGAATGAGCGTTAATGGCCGACATCCATATTCTTGTTGCCGACGATTCCACTGGTCAGCGTCTTGACGCCTATCTGGGCGCCAACGATGGCTGCCCCACGCGCTCTGCCTGCGCGCACTTGATCGAGGGCGGCGCCGTTGCCGTCAACGGCGAGACCTGCCTATCAAAAAAGTATGCCGTGCGCTCCGGTGACCGCATCTCGGTCGACCTGCCCGAGCCGCACGATCCGACCGACGTGATTCCCGAGGCCATTCCCCTCGATATCCGCTACGAGGACGACTACCTCATCGTGCTCTCTAAACAGCGCGGCCTGGTGTGTCATCCTGCCCATGGCCACGAGAGCGGCACCCTTGCGAACGCTCTGGTCTACCGCTGCGGCATCGATCATCTTGGTACCGTGCAGGGTGAGGACCGCCCCGGCATCGTGCATCGCCTGGATCGCGATACCTCGGGCCTTATGCTCGCGGCAAAGGACGACGACACCCAGCGCGCGCTTCAAAATCTTATCCGCACGCGCACGCTCGACCGTCGCTATATCACGCTCGTTCACGGGCACATCGCCATGGACGAGGGCACTATCAACACCGGTATCGCCCGCTCCACGCGCGACCGTGTGAAGATGGCGGTTTCCGATGACCCCTTTGCGCGCCAGGCCATCACGACTTTCAAGGTGCTCGAGCGCTTTTATTCCACGCGCTTCGACGACGGCTACACGCTTGTCGAGTGCCACCTGTTTACCGGTCGCACGCATCAGATTCGCGTGCATATGCGCCATATCAGCCATGCCTGCGTGGGCGACCCACTCTACGGCAAGTGCGATGCGCGTGCCGATCAGGGTCTGACCAGGCAGTTCCTGCATTCTTGGCGCGTGGCATTCGACCATCCCGTGACGGGGGAGCGTATCGAGTGCCGTGACGAGCTGCCGTGGGACCTTGCGGCGGTTCTGGATGACCTGGCCCCTCGTTCGCTTGGCCGCACTGCCGCCGGTGACGAAATCGTCCCGCAGCTCGGTCTGCTCGAAGCCTAGTCAGTATTAGGTGGTTTCTTGAACTCGGTAAGCCTGCGGTAAGATATACGATTGTTTACGTAACGCGTTGCTGGGAGCCTGCATGCTCGCCTTTTTACAAACCAACACACCCATCGTGATCTTCAACCAGATTGTCGTCACGCTGCTTACGGTCTGCTTTCTGTACCAGGTGGTCTTCTTTGTCATTGGCGCTCTTCGTGGCGAGGTCGCGCCCCCTAAGGCCAAGAAACTGCATCGTTATGCCTTCTTTATCGCGGCACATAACGAGGAGGCCGTGATCGCCAACCTCGTTCGCTCCATCAAGGATCAGGATTATCCGTCCGAGCTTATCGAGGTCTTCGTGGTTGCCGACGCTTGCACCGATAACACGGCTCAGCTCGCTCGCGAGGCGGGCGCTATCGTGTACGAGCGCAACGACCTGGCCCGCAAGGGTAAGAGCTGGGTCATGGACTACGGTTTCGACCGTATCCTTAACGAGTATCCCGATACGTTTGAGGGTTACTTTATCTTCGATGCCGATAACGTTATCTCCCGCGATTACGTCTCCAAGATGAACGATGCTTTTGACCAGGGCTTTCATGTGGTCACCAGCTACCGCAATTCCAAGAACTTCGGCAGCTCGTGGATCTCGGCGGCTAATGCTACGTGGTACCTGCGCGAGGCGCGCTTTCTCAACAACGCGCGCAACATCTGCAAGACGTCTTGTGCCGTCTCGGGTTCGGGCTACCTCATCTCCGCCAGTGTTATCGAGGGTATGCACGGCTGGCAGTTCCACACGCTGACTGAGGACATTCAGTTCACCACGTTCTGCGCTATTCACGGCATTCGCATTGGCTATGCACCGGCGGAGTTCTTTGACGAACAGCCCGTGACGTTTAAGGCGTCCTGGAAACAGCGTATGCGTTGGACCAAGGGCTTCTACCAGGTGTTCTTTACGTATGGTAAGCACCTGGTCAAGTCGACCTTCCGCTACCATCGCTTTGCCGCCTACGACATGTTCATGACGATCGCCCCGGGTATGCTGCTATCGCTGATCTCGATGCTCGCCAATGCGACGTTCCTCATCGTGGGCGGTCTTTCGCATGGCTTTTTGGCTACCGAAGTCGAGATGCAGGCGTGCGCCGCTTCACTCATTTTGACCTTCGCCATGATGTATCAGACTTTCTTTATCCTGGCGCTGCTCACGACCATCTTTGAGTACAAGCATATTCATTGCGCGCAAAAGTGGCGTTTGGTGACCAACCTGTTTACCTTCCCGATCTTTATGTTCAGCTATATCCCCATCACGGTGGCTGCACTGTTCTTGAAGGTCGACTGGGTGCCGACACAGCACGCCGTAAGCGTTACCCTCGACGAGGTCATGCAAGGCGCCAAATAACCAGCATTAAAACCACCACAAAGGACAGGTATCTTTGTGGTGGTTTTTGCGTTTGGGCTGCTGCCCAAGGAGGTGTTCGATGGTTTATATCCCGTTTTGGATTTGCATCTTTGCCGGCGCGGCGATTGATGCCCGTGAGCGACGCTTTCCCAATCAGCTTGCCGGCGCGTGTGCCGTGGCGGCGCTTGCAGGCGTTTGGCTCGACGAGGGCGTTAACACGGCGCTTGACCACGCCGGTCTTGCGGTCATCGTCTACCTTGCCCTTGTGCTTACTGAGTCACTCTGGCGTCGTGTTCGCCACGCTCCTGGCCTTGGCATGGGGGATGCCAAGGCGCTCTTTGCCCTTTGTACCCTCGATCCCCTGGGTGGTGTCGTCGCGTTTGCGGTTGCGCTCCTGATCCTTGCCGCCGCCTGTCTCATTGCAAAATCACGCTCCCTGCCTTTGCTGCCGTTTTTGGTGCCGATATTTGCCATAATCGAGGTCGTGGGTAGTACGCTGTAACCGTTTGCGCGCCCTTTTTAAGGAGCATGCCATGGTAATTAATCAACAGACGGCCGCCATTAAGGCGCGTATGGATCGCATTCCCGCGGCGTTGTCGCCCGAGCTGGTCGAGCGTATCGCCGCCGACCGCGCCTCGGGTGTCGTTAATCCCTATCGATGCGGTGACGACCAGGTCATCCGACGTGTCGATCGGACTGCAGACGAGGGCACGCTCATGCGTCCGGCCTTCATGCGCGATACCGAAAAGATTCTGCATCTGCCCGCATACACCCGTTATGCAGGCAAAACGCAGGTCTTCAGTTTTCGCAGCAATGATGACCTTTCGCGTCGTGGGCTGCACGTGCAGCTTGTCTCGCGCATCGCTCGCGATATCGGGCGTGCCCTGGGGCTCAACTGCGATCTGATCGAGGCGATTGGCTTAGGCCATGACTTGGGTCACACGCCCTTTGGTCATGCCGGTGAGCGATTCCTCAACGATATTTACCACGACCGCACGGGTCGTTATTTTTTTCATAACGTGCAGTCGGTCCGTGTGCTCGACGCTCTGTACGGCCGCAACGTTTCGCTTCAGACGCTCGATGGCGTACTGTGCCACAACGGCGAGTATGAGCAACGCATGTTTGAGCTCTCAGACATGAGCTCCTTTGACCAGTTCGATCAGACGGTTGAGGATTGCATTGCCACAGGTTACAGCGCAATTGAGCACCTGCGCCCCATGACGCTCGAGGGCTGCGTGGTTCGCATCTCGGATATCCTTGCCTATGTGGGGCGCGATCGCCAAGACGCTATTGCGGCGGGTCTGCTGTCACCCGATGCTTTTGACGACGGTCGGGGCGGAGCATACAACAGCTGGATCCTTACGCATGCCTCCATCGATATCGTCGAGCACAGCTATGGCAAGCCGCGCATCGAGATGAGCGAGGACCTGTTTGAGGAAATCCGCCGCGCTAAGCGCGAGAACTACGAGAAGATCTATAGCAAGGGCGGCATCGAAGGCGACTCCGAAGCGGAGCTGCGCGAGGCCTTTGAAAAGCTCTACGACCGTTGCCTGCAGGATATAAACGAAGGCGACGAGTCCTCTTACATCTTTAAGCACCACATCTCCTGCATTGAGCAGCAGCTTTCCTACTACGATCGCACCTATGCCTGGCAGGGCGATAAAGACCAGGCGGTCGTGGATTACATTGCGAGCATGACGGACGGTTATTTCTGCGAACTTACGAGCAAGCTTTTCCCGGGATTGAAGTTTCCGCACCGTACTTATATTAACGAACGGTAGTTCGTATTTATTCGGTATACTGTTAGTGGAAAACGTATTTGATTGACGCACGGGATGGCTATGGACGACCTTTTTTCTGCTTCGACGCGTGAGCGTTCCTTTCAGAATGCGCCGCTTGCGGTGCGCATGCGGCCCAATTCGCTCGACGAGTATGTGGGTCAGCAAAAGGCCGTCGGTAAGGGCTCGTGGTTGCGTGCCGCAATTGAGCACGACGTGCTGTCGAGTGTGATTCTGTACGGGCCGGCCGGTACGGGCAAGACGACGCTGGCACATATTATCGCCAACCATACCAAGAGTGAGTTTGTCGAGGTCAGCGCCGTGACGGGCACCGTGAAGGACTTGCGCCGCGTGATTGACGAGGCCAAGACACGTCTGAATACGTACGACCGTCGCACCATTCTTTTCATCGACGAGATTCACCGCTTTTCCAAGTCGCAGCAGGATGCGCTGCTGCATGCAGTTGAGAACCGTACCGTCATTATGATTGGCGCTACGACGGAGAATCCGTACTTCGAGGTCAACTCGGCGCTGCTCTCACGCGGTCGCGTCGTGGAGCTTGAACACTTAAAGGACGAGGATATCGCCACGCTGATCGAGCGTGCGCTCGAGGCGCCGCAGGGCCTGAACGGCAAGTTCTCGGCTGATGAGGATACGGTTAAGACCATCTGCACGCTGGCAGCGGGTGACGCTCGCTCGGCGCTCACGACGCTCGAGCTTGCGAGCGAGATTGCCGTCACGCGCCCCGATACCGAGGGAACGCCCGCGCCGGCGGCGGGGGAGCGCTATCCCATCACCGTGGATGACGTGAAGATTGCCAATCCGCGCCGCGGTTTTTCGTATGACAAAAACGGTGACATGCACTATGACATTATCAGTGCGTTTATTAAGTCTATGCGCGGCAGCGACCCCGATGCCACGATCTACTGGCTTGCGCGTATGATCGATGCAGGGGAGGATCCCAAGTTTATCGCTCGTCGCATTATGATTCAGGCTTCTGAGGATGTTGGCAACGCCGACCCGCAGGCGCTTTTGGTAGCGCATGCCGCGTTTAAGTCTGCCGAGGTCATTGGCTATCCCGAGTGCCGCATTAACTTGGCTCAGGCTGCGCTCTATGTGTGCTTGGCGCCTAAGTCAAACGCATGTGAGGCCTCGATTGACGCGGCGTTGGCCGATATCCATTCTAGTGGGCTGCGCGAGGTGCCGAGTTATCTGCGCGATCGTCACCGTCCGGGCAGTGACGAATACGGTGTGTATAAGTATCCGCACGATTATCCCGAAGGTTGGGTCGATCAGCGCTATTTGCCCGATGGGCTGGAGCGCGGTGCGTTTTGGCAGCCTGCCGGCCGTGGCTGGGAAGAGTGGCGCGTAGAGCAAAGCGAGCGCGACCGTAGTGGCAGAGCGCCCAAGTAGGTCGTTGCCACCTCGCACATTCCCTTTGGGTATCTTTCCCCTTCTTTGGGGTACCATGAAAAGCGTCTGTATTTCGATTCCTTCGGGAGGCTTGTATGAGTCCCATTCAAATCGCCCTGCTTCTGCTCGCCGTTGCCGGCGTGTGGGCTGTTATCGAGCTTGCGCTCACATTGCGCAAGACCCGCACCGTCGTTGATTCGCTCGACAAGACGGTGAACGACCTCAACAACACCATCGCCGAGGCTCAGCCCGTGGTAGCAAAGCTCGACGGTGCTGTCGATGAGCTCACTCCCGCGCTTGCACAGATGGAGCCGCTCCTCAAGTCAAGCAAGACCGCCGTCGACGCTCTTACCTCCAATCTCGTAGAGGTTGAAGCCGTGGTTCGCGACATTTCCGAGGTTACGGGCAGCATGGCCGAGGCCAGCAATGCTGTGTCGAGCGTGACCGACTCTGCGGCCGGTGCCGTTCAGAAACTCTTTAACAAGGTGAAGGCTCCCGCGGCCGACGCTGAGCGCAAGCTTTCCGCTGCCGCCGAAGCAGAGCAGCCGACCGAGCGCGTCCTGATTGGCGAAACCGGGGACGATGTCGCTGCTGGTGACGATGATGCACAGAAGTCTGCTGCTCAAGCAGCCCGGTATTACACCTACACGCCCGCCGAGACCTCCGAGGAGTCCTGCGATGAGTAGCGAAGCAACTTGCCCCATCACGTTGACTGTTGCCGGGGATCCGCGTCTGGCACGCCTCGTACGTATGACAGCGGCTAATGTCGGTGCGCTGTGCTCCATGTCCGTCGATCGCATCGAGGACATCCGTATGGCTGCCGAGGAGGCCTTCATCTTTGGCTGCACGGCTGTTGATTCTGACGATATCTCGATCAAATTCGACGTCGACGAATCGCACGTGGGTATGACTTTTACCTTTGGTGACCAGGCGACCGTCGATGAGGATGACCAGGCTGCCGTGTATGCCGAGCTCATTTTGGCGAGCGTGTGCGATTCCTACGAAAAGACTGCGGCGCCTCTGACGCTTTCCCTCGACCTCAAGGCGGATATCTAATATGACCGAACGTTCCCGGAGCGGTAAGACCGCTTGGGACAAGGAGAAAACCCGCGAGCTGTTTCGTCGCTACAAAGAGACCGGTGATCCGGACGCACGTGAGCAACTCGTCATGTCCCATATGAACCTGGTAAGGTTTCTTGCCAACAAATTTAAGAACCGCGGCGAGCCGCTCGACGACCTGATGCAAGTCGGATACTTGGGTCTACTCAAGGCAATCGACCGCTTTGATCCCGAGCGTGGGCTCGAGTTCACCACGTTTGCCACGCCCACCATCCTTGGCGAGATCAAGCGTCATTTCCGTGACAAGGGTTGGAGCGTGCGTGTGCCTCGTCGCCTGCAGGAGCTTTCTGCCAAGGTCAACCAAGCCACCGATAAGCTCACCAATGAGCTGCAGCGCTCGCCTAAGGTTGAGGAAATCGCTGAGTACCTGGACGTGACCGTCGACGAGGTGCTGGAGGCCATGGAGTCGTCTTCTGCCTATACTTCGGTGCCCATCGAGGCTCCTGGCACGTCCGATTCCGACGATGCCCCCTCGATTCTCGACCGCTACGCCGACGACGACAACGAGCTCGACTTTACCGATGACCGCCTGGTGATCGAAGAAGCCATTCGCGATTTCTCGCCGCGCGAGCGCGAGGTTATCGAGCTGCGCTTCGTAAAGGGCATGACCCAGATCGAGATTGCCAAGAAGCTGGGCATCTCGCAGGTGCAGGTCTCGCGCCTGCTGCGCCGTACCCTGAAGAAGATTCAAGACAAGATTGACCCCGACGGAGTGATGGTTCGTTCATGAGTGAGCACCCCCAACAAACCGACCGCACGCTGCGCGATACCCGTATTCTGACGCTGCGCATTTGGGGCGTCGTCGGCTGCATTGTCATCGCCGCCGTCATCTTTAACCTTATGGGTATCCTGGCGCCGGTTATCGAGTTTCTCGCTGTCGGTTCCATCATCGCTTTTGTGATGTCGCCGATCACTAACTGGCTCGAGCATCACGGCGTCAACCGTGGCATCGGTTCGCTCATCGCGCTGATCGTGGTTGTGGCAGTGCTCGTCGGCGTCGTCTGCATCCTGTCGCCTATTTTGCTCGGTCAGATTATGGAAGTCCTGAGCCGTCTGCCTGAGCAGCTTCGCGTTGCGGGCGGTGATCTCAATGAGATGATTTCGCACGCTAAGACGCTCAACAACACACCGCTCAAGGAGTACCTGGACGATAATCTGTCCTCGCTGGTTACTGTGGCGTCCAAGTACGTATCGCAAATCGCCGCTGAGCTCGGTCGCGGTGTATTCCCGCTCATTACCAATACGGCATCGCAGCTGTTCGTCATCTTCCTGGGCTTGGTACTTGCATATTGGTTGGCCTGTGACTATCCCCGTATGCACCACGAGGTCTGCACCATCATCGGACAGGAAAAGGAGACCTCGTACCGCTTTATGGTGGCCATCCTTTCGCGCTCGGTCGGTGGCTACATGCGCGGCATGGTCGTCACGTCGATCTGCGGTGGCATCCTCGCTTTTATCGGCTTTGCGCTCATTGGTCATCCCTACGCGGCACTCATGGCCATATTTACGGGCATTATGCACTTGGTTCCGGTTGTCGGCCCCTGGGTGAGCGCGGCGATAGCCACGGTGCTCGGCTTTATGTTCAGCCCGATGCTGGCACTTTGGACACTTATCGTTACTATGATTGCGCAAAATGTTACCGATAATGTGATTTCTCCTAAGGTCATGCAGAGCTCGGTGCAGGTGCACCCCATCATGAGCCTGACGGCCCTCGTTATTGGTTCGGCACTCATGGGTCCCATCGGCATGGTTATCGCCATCCCGCTGTGCGCGGCCCTCAAGGGCATCTTCGTCTACTACTTTGAGAATGAGACCGGTCGCCAGCTCGTGGCATACGACGGCGCCGTGTTTAAGGGCACGCCGTATCGCGATGCCGAGGGCAACCCTGTCGCCGCCTATGACGCGCTTGGAGACGATACGTTCATTTACGAGTCCGAGCTCATCGGCAATGAGACCGCGCCCGAGGCCCAAGCGATGCCCAAGCCCGAGCTCGAGAATCCCTGGATCAAGCTCTCGAGCCTGCAGCCCGATGCGACAGGCTTTTTCAAGAACCCCTTCGCCAAGGACGATGACTCCAACTCGGACGACGATACCAAAACCGGCATCGACGGCTCTATGGATGATTCGGATTCCAAATAGGCAACGCTAGCGTTTCTTGAAGTTGTAAATGACGAGAAACGCGAGCAAAGCGATTGATAAGGGGCCGGCTACACAGAAAAAGAGAACGTCAATTGCGCGTAGAGTGTAATAAGCCTTATCGCCGGACATTACTGCATACAATACGTATCCAAATGCTGGTTGGTTTGCGTACCAGCAGGAGAAGGCCAAGAGCGCTAAAAGTGCTACAACCAGAAGTGCATTCAGGAAAAATCGTTTACTTTTCATCGATCGCTCCTTTCGGGTGACTCTTATATGTAATTCTACAGCAGCCTTTTTTCAAAGGATTGATCGGTCCTAAATAACGTGCACTTTCGCTGGAGGGTCGCTGTTTGGCGACCCTCTTTTTTGCACGGGAGCGGTTGGATGGTAATATCGTTACGTTTGAACTGTTTCGATGTGAAACCGAGGAGATTCCCTCTATGAGTGCTGACTACCCGTCAATGACTACGGCCGAGATTCGCTCTAAGTTCCTCAACTTCTTTGAGGAGCGCGGTCTTAAGCTCTATCCTTCTTCGTCCCTCGTCCCCGACGATCCTTCGCTGCTGCTTGCCAACGCCGGCATGAACCAGTTTAAGGAGTACTACCAGGGCAAGAAGACCATGAAGGAGATCGGCGCGATCTCCTGCCAGAAGTGTGTCCGCACCAACGATATCGACTGCATCGGCGAGGATGGCCGTCACCTGTCCTTCTTTGAGATGCTCGGCGACTTCTCCTTTGGCGGCGTCTCCAAGCAGCAGGCCTGCGCTTGGGCCTTTGAGCTCATCACCAAGGAGTTCAAGCTGCCGCTCGACCGCCTGTACTTCACCGTCTTTACCGAGGACGACGAGACCCATGACGTGTGGCGCTCCCTGGGCGTTGCCGAGGATCACATCTCGCGTCTGGGCGAGGACGACAACTTCTGGGCCGCTGGCCCCACCGGCCCCTGCGGTCCGTGCTCCGAGATCTACTTTGACATGGGCGAGGAGGTTGGTTGCGGTAGTCCCGACTGCAAGCCCGGCTGCGACTGCGACCGCTTCCTTGAGTTCTGGAACCTCGTGTTTACCCAGTACGACCGTCAGGAGGACGGCTCCATGCCTGAGCTGCCGCACCGCAACCTCGATACGGGCATGGGTCTGGAGCGCATGGCCGCCATCATGCAGCACAAGACCGCCAACTACGACGGCGATTTGATGCAGCACCTCATCAAGCTGGGCGAGGAGATCAGCGGCAAGATCTATGACGCCGACGATTACTCTGGCGCCAGCCGCTCCCTGCGCATCATTGCCGACCACTCCCGTGCTGTCGACTTTATGATCTCGGACGGCATCCTGCCCGGTAACGAGGGTCGCGAGTACGTCCTTCGCCGCCTGCTCCGTCGTGCCGTGTTCCACGGCCGCCTGCTGGGCATCGAGGGTGCCTTCCTGACCAAGTTCATCGACGAGGTCAACGCTCAGATGGGTGAGGCCTATCCCGAGCTCCTCAAGAACGTCGCGCTCGTTAAGGGCATCGTCGCTTCCGAGGAGGAGCGCTTCTCCACGACGCTCGACAACGGTCGCGTCTACCTGGACGAGGCCCTGTCCGCGCTCGCCGATGGCGCTGTCCTTCCGGGCGATGTTGCCTTTAAGCTGCACGACACCTTTGGTTTCCCCATCGATCTGACCGTTGAGATCGCGGGCGCCGCTGGTCACGATGTCGACATGGACGGCTTCACCGCCTGCATGGAGGACCAGAAGGCCCGCGCTCGCGCCAACGCCAAGGGCGATGCCTGGGGTAGCTTCAACGACGTGTGGGTCGAGCTTTCGGACAAGGTCGCCGCGACCGAGTTCGACGGCTACGACAACGATGTCATCGAGGGCGCCAAGGTTGTTGCCATCGTGCGCAACGGCGAGTCCGTCGAGTCCGCTGCCGCGGGCGAGGACGTCGAGGTCGTGCTCGACCGCACCCCGTTCTATGCCGAGATGGGTGGCCAGCAGGGCGACGCTGGCGAGCTTTCCGCCGAGGGCGTTGCGCTGTCTGTTTCCGATACCAAGAACCACAACGGCCTGTATGCCCACGTTGCGCACGTCGCCGAGGGCACGCTGACCGTCGGTGCTACCGTGACCGCCGCGCTCGACGCCGCGCGCCGT
>CABSNA010000029.1 GCA_902478865.1 uncultured Collinsella sp. | reverse complement strand
TGATGGTAGAGAGGTGCGGCTGAGAGGCTTCCCAGCTCTTGGCGCCGGCGGTGCCGTAGCGCACGTGGCCCACGGCCAGCTGACCGGAGAGCGTCGACAGGTCGGCATTGGAGAACACGCGGTCGAGCAGGCCCAGATCCTTGCGGACCATAACCGTGCCGCCGTCACCCACGGCGATTCCCGCCGATTCCTGGCCACGGTGCTGCAGCGCACGCAGGCCAAAGTACGTCAGTCGAGCCACGTCGCGATCGGGCGCCCATACGCCGAAAATGCCACATTCCTCATGCAGCTGGTCGGAGTCCGGATCATACGTCGACATGGTGTTCACCTGTCCCGCGGCACGCTCGGCCGCGTGGATGGTTTCTTGAGACATGGCATCCCCTCAGAGCCTCGTTATTTGGCGTTACCCGCCTTATTATACGCACAGCGCGACGTGCTCCCCAGCGCATGAGCAGCGCTTTTTAAAAGCCCACCGAGCTAATAATCAGTTTTGTTGCCAAACATTTTATCGGTCTGTCCAGTGCAAGCGCCCGCGCCCCCCAGATGGCCGCCGCGTCCACCGTTGGGGATTACAAAGTTGCAATTGGGACGTTCGTCCTGTCTTTTGGCAGGTCGGCGGCGTATCCTTATAATCTACAACAAAGCGAGAAAGGTTCTGTATGGATCGAAACGAACTCGACCCCAGCGTCCCCAGCGCCACGGAGGTCAAGAAGATCCCCCTCATCATTAAGGTGTACGCCGTCCTGTGCATCCTTTCCGGCGTGGGCACGCTCCCGTCGGTCGCTGCCTTTATGTGGCAGGTCATCACGGCACTTGTTAACGGCAACGCCACCGAAAAGCTCGGCGACAACACGCTCGTCGCAGTCGGCCTTATCGTCGCCGGCATCATGCTCTCTGCGGCAAGTGCCGTCATCCTAATCATCTTTGGCCTGGACCTTATCAAAAACCAGCGCCGCAACGCCGCCCGCCTGTCCTACATCCTTATTGCATTCACCGTCGTCGAGCTTTTGGTCGACGTGATGCTCCAGGGCATCGGGCCCTTCCTACTGCGTCCCGCGATCCAGCTCGGCATCCTTGTTGCACTTTCGGCAACCGTCGACCCCACGCTGCGTCAGGAGCGCGAACTGCAGCGCCGCCTGCAGGAGATGCTCGACCGCGACGCCGCCGCCGAGGGCATGCTCGGCCGCGATGAAACCGGCGAGGGCTACATCAAGCTCAACTACTTCAACCTGTTCTGGGTGTTCTTTGTCTGCTGCATACTCGGCCTGATCGCCGAGGACATCTGGCACATGACAGTCGACGACCCGGGCGTCTATCAGAACCGCGCCGGCATGCTGTTTGGCCCCTTCAGCCCCATCTACGGATTTGGCGCCGTGCTCATGACCATGGTGCTTAACCGCTTCTACAAAAAGAACCCCATCATCATTTTCCTGGTGAGCGCCCTGCTCGGCGCCAGCTTTGAGGTGTTCGTGGGCTGGTTTATGCAGACCGCGTTTGGCGTGGTCTCGTGGAGCTACTCGCACATAACGCTGTTCGGTTTGCCCGATCCGCTCGTGGTCCTCACGGGCGGACGCACCTGCACGGGCTTCGCCTGCCTGTGGGGCCTGGGCGGCCTCATCTGGATCAAGCTGCTGCTGCCGAGGCTGCTTAAGCTTATCAACAAGATCCCCTGGAAGAGCCGCTACTCGGCCACCGTCATCTTTACCGTTATCATGCTGGTCGACGGCGTCATGACGCTGCAGTCGCTCGACTACTGGTACCAGCGCGTTAACGGCACGGAGCCGGACATTCCCGTCGCACAGTTCTACGGAGAGCACTTCGATAACGAGTACATGGAAAACCGCTTCCAGAGCATGACCATGAGCCCCAAGGATGCGACGCGCGTGTAGCGCTCACCGCGCCCAAAACGCAAAATGCCCGCCGGTATCACACGTACCGGTGGGCATTTTTATAAACGATCCTTCTATCGACGCAAGCCTCTACGCCTCGCGCTCGACCTCACTCACGCATTCGTTCTTAATGGTGCCAACGAGCGCCTGCAGCGCATCGACCACGTGTGGGCGAATGTCCCCGCCGATGAGCACGAGCATGATGTCGTCACCTACGGCAAGCTCGCCGCTTGCCAGCCACACACGCACATAGCCGATACCCGGCATCGCGCGCGTGGCCTCGATAGCAGCCTGCACCTTCTGAGCATCGAAGCCAAACACCATGCCGCCCACCTTATGCCCAGGCGCCACGCCATCGGTCTCGACTCCGCGCACCTCGGCCTTGGGCGTCACGCGCACCACACCGTTATGCGTCAGATACATCCCACAGCCTGCCGCCGAAGCATCGGCCTTGGCCTCGCGCAGCCAAGCATCAATCGAAGGCATCAATTTGCCACTCTCAAGCATCATTTCTCCCTTACCGTCGTCGAGTAGCCAATTTGGGACGGGGCCTTTTTAGCTACTCTCGAACAACTTATTCCTCGACCGGCGTGAGCACCATGACGGCGCGTGTGTTGCTCAGCGACAGCGAACGACAGGTCACAAGCGTTACAACCTTAGTTGCCGAAGCGGCACGATCGGTAGCATCACTCGCCACGGCGGAAGCGCCGTCGAGCATCTCGGACAGGTAGTTCTTGAGTCCGTCGTCGCCCTCAAAATTGGTCGTGCGCGCCTTGGCATACGTGTCCTCGACCACCTTGGTCGCCAGCGGACGCAGCTTATACGTCGCATCGCGCGTGATGTAGTACACAAACTCGATGCTATCGAACGTCGCCTGATCAGTGGTGTCCGAAATCACGTTGAACATCGATCCGTCGTTCATATGGTGGCCGTAGATCGTGGTCTGCTGGTCGACCATTCCCGGCGCGGTGTCATCGCTATCCAGGAAAATGGCACCGGACGCGTTAACCGTTCCGTCGAACAGCGTGTTGAGGTATTTGGAGTTGTTGTTGGTCTGCACCACGGGATAGTTGATGTTGGTTCCCGGCACGTAAATCCAACCCACAATCTCGGGGTTCGTCTGAGCAAGCGCATCAAAGTCGATAATCGGCACGCCGCTGGCATCCTTATCGCTTACATATTGCTTCTCGATTTTCTGATACGAATCGCTCGCCTGCTTATAGCCAATCTGGGCATTAATAAAGATAGCGGCGGCGGCGACAATCAGGCCGATACCGATGATGATGAGCAGAATGGGAATAATGGAGCGGCGCTTTTTGCGCGGCGGCTCGGTGCAATCCGACGGCGCGGCATGCGATGAGGACCGGGGCGGCTTCTTAGCGGAGCTATAAGACGAAGGACGATATGCGGCCGGCGCGTCCTGTCGACGATGCGTCGCCGGTGTCACGGGGCGCGGCGCGCGCGGCTGCTGAGGAGAGGATGTCCGACCCTGCTGTGCCGCACGGGCAGCACCTGGCTTCGACGGATCGGGAATCTGAGAAGCCTTGAATCGTTTTCCCTGATAATCGGACATGGCTCTCCTTATACTGCGGTGAAACGGCGGAACGCTTAGGCGTCAGCCATCTCCTGCTTCATCTTCTCGATAACCTTGCGGTACTCGGGGTCGCAAGCACCCAGAATCTGCGTGGCATAGATGGCGGCGTTCTTGGCGCCGTTGATGGCAACGCAGGCCACGGGCACGCCCGAAGGCATCTGCACCATCGATAGCAGCGAATCCATGCCGCCCAGGTCACTCGTCTTCATAGGCACGCCGATAACCGGCAGCGGCGTAAAGGCAGCCACGACACCACCCAAGTGAGCGGCCTTGCCGGCGGCGGCGATAATCACTTTGATACCGCGATCGGCGGCAGTCGAAGCCCACTCGTGGACCTTCGCCGGCGTGCGGTGCGCGCTCGCAATGACGAGCTCATAGGGCACACCCAGTGCCTCGAGCTCGGCGGTGCAGCCTTCCATAACGCCCAGATCGGACTTGGAACCCATGATGATCCCGACAACCGGCTTTTGATCTGCCATAAACATAGACCTCCTGTTGAGAGCGGTGACGCAGCGAATCCGCGACCCTTAACTACTGAGAGTAGTATAGCTGCTCCCGTCCCTGCGGTCTTTGTGGCGCTTCGCGGGCGGGCCGGGCTTTATCTTCACTCCGGTTGCTTCGCAAAGTCGTTCAGATAAAGCCCGGCCCGCCCGCGAAGCGCTCTGCGACCTACCGGGAATTGCTATGACGTACGTTGGCTGAAATATTAACGTGGGATCCGCCGTTCGAACGAACGGCGGATCCCACACTCGTTTTTTATTCAGCCCTAGTCATCGCGCAAAGTCCCTTCGGCAGCACACGGTGCAGCCAAGTCACCGCAGGCCGGGGCGGGAGGGGCCGAGTTTCCTCCTGAGCGACTCTGCTTGCAGCCGGAGCGAAGGGGGAAATTCGGCCCCCTCCGCCCCGGCCGACCAGGTCACATTACACCGTGTGCTGCGGCAGGTCCTGCAGGGCGATGACGTCCATGCCCATGTCGTTGGCGCTGCCGTGACCCTGCTGGTCCTCACGCACCGCCTCGATGGCACTCACGTACGTGTTGGCGGCAGACATCGCGGTCACGCAAGTCACGCCGCGGCGCACCGCCTCGGTGCGCAACAGATAGCCGTCGCCACGCGAGCCCGGGCCGTACGGTGTGTTGATGATCACCGCGATCTTGCCATCGGCGATGAGGTCACCGATGTTGGGACGCTCGCCGTCGTGCGGGCCGCTGATCTTCTCCACGACCTCGCACGTCACGTTGCCTCCGCGCAGCACGCGCGCCGTACCCTCGGTAGAGCAGATGTCAAAGCCCAAGTAGCGCAGGATGCGGGCGACCGAAAGGATATGGCGCTTATCACGATCGCACACGCTGATGAACACCTTACCGCAACTCGGGTCGGGCAGCTTGTAGTCAATCGCCAGCTGCGTCTTGGCGTATGCCTCAGGATAGCTCTTGGCGATACCCATGACCTCGCCCGTCGACTTCATCTCGGGCCCCAGGATAACGTCGGCTCCCGGGAAACGTCCCCAGGGCATGACAGCTTCCTTCATGCAGAACCAGTCCAACTGACGCTCGTCGCTCGGCAGGCCCAGGCTCGCGATGGAATCGCCCGCCATGATACGCGCCGCGCACTTGGCCAGCGGCACGCCGGTGGCCTTGGAGATGAACGGCACGGTACGGCTGGCACGCGGGTTGGCCTCGATCACGTAAACAGTCTCGCCCTTGATGGCATACTGCACGTTGACCAGACCGCGGACTCCCAGCGCCATCGCGATGCGGCGCGTGGTCTCGCGAAGCTTCGCCTGCAGGCTCTCGCTAAAGCTGAACGGCGGAATGCAGGTCGCAGAGTCACCGGAGTGGATACCGGCCTCCTCGATATGCTCCAGGATGCCGCCGATGTAGACCTCCTCGCCGTCGCACAGGGCGTCGACGTCGGACTCGATTGCACCCTCCAGGAAGCGATCGAGGTACACCGGGTAGTCGGGGCTAATGCGCGCAGCCTCGGCCATGTAATCGCGCAGATGCTCGGCATCGTAGGCGATCATCATGCCGCGACCGCCCAGCACATAGCTCGGACGCACCAGCAGCGGGTAGCCAATGTGCGCGGCCACGGCCTCGGCCTCCTCAAACGAGGTGGCCTGACCCGCCGGCGGATACATAATGCCCAGCTTGTCGAGCAGGGCGGCAAAACGCTCGCGGTCCTCGGCAAAATCGATGGCGTCGGGCTTCGTGCCCATAATGTTGACGCCGCTCTCCTCGAGCATGCGCGCCAGCTTAAGCGGGGTCTGACCGCCGAGCGTCACCACGACGCCGTCGGGGCGCTCAACGTCGATAACGTCCATGACGTCCTCGTAGGTGAGCGGCTCAAAGTACAGACGGTCGGATGTGTCGTAGTCGGTCGAGACGGTCTCGGGATTGCAATTGACCATGATGGTCTCGAAGCCGCGGGCCGCCAGCGCGTAGCTCGCGTGCACGCAGCAGTAATCGAACTCGATACCCTGGCCAATGCGGTTGGGGCCGGCACCCAAAATCATCGCCTTGGGCTTGCTTGCCGGCGTGGTCTCGTCGGGGGCAACGCACTTCTTGGCGACCGGGCTCGTGCGGTAGATGTTCTCGTAGGTCTTGTAGTGATATTCCGTGGCGCTCGAGAACTCGGCAGCGCAGGTATCGACCGTCTTCATGCTGGGAACCACGCCCAGACCCTTGCGGTAGGCGCGCACAAAGCGCTCGTCCGAGCCGGTCAGCGCGGCAATCTCGGCGTCGCTCGTGCCGTACTGCTTGAGCAGGCGCATCGCGTCGGCGTCGATATCCTCCACACGCAGGCCACGGATGCTCTCCTGGACCTGCACCATGTCGTTGATACGGTTGAGGTACCACGGATCGATACCGCAGATGGCATGGATGCGGGCGATGTCCCAGCCACGGCGCAGGGCCTCGACCACAAAGAAGATGCGGTGCTCGGTCGGGATTGCCACGGCCTGAGCGAGCTCATCGTCGCTCAGCTTGTCGGCGCCTTCCTTGCCACCGGCGCAAATGCCCTGGTGTCCGTCCTCCAGCGAGCGCATGGCCTTGCCAAAGGTCTCCTCAAAGGTGCGGCCGATTGCCATGATCTCGCCCACGGCCTTCATGCGCGTGGTGAGCGTGGGGTCGGTACCCTTGAACTTCTCGAAGGCAAAGCGCGGCACCTTGACCACGCAGTAGTCGATCGTGGGCTCAAAGCAGGCGGGCGTGGCCTTGGTGATATCGTTGACGATCTCGTCGAGCGTGTAGCCCACGGCCAGGCGAGCGGCGGCCTTGGCGATGGGGAAACCCGTGGCCTTGGAGGCCAGCGCGGACGAGCGGCTCACGCGCGGGTTCATCTCGATGACGATCAGGCGGCCGGTCTGGGGGTTCACGGCAAACTGCACGTTGGAGCCACCGGTCTCGACACCGATCTTCTCCAGGATGGCGAGCGAGGCGACACGCATGCGCTGGTACTCAAGGTCGGAGAGGGTCTGCGCCGGCGCCACGGTGATGGAGTCGCCGGTGTGCACGCCCATGGGATCGAGGTTCTCGATGGAGCACACGATGATGCCGTTGCCGGCGTGGTCGCGCATGACCTCCATCTCGTACTCTTTCCAGCCCTCGATGGACTCCTCGACCAGCACCTCATGGGCAGGCGAGAGCTCAAGACCCTGGCTCACGATGGAGACGAGCTCCTCGTGGGTATGCGCGATACCGCCACCGGCGCCGCCCAAGGTAAAGCTCGGACGCAGTACGCAGGGATAGCCCACGCGTTCGGCGATGGCCTCGGCGTCGGCGACGCTATAGGCGTAGCCCGAGCGCGCGACCTCCAGGCCGATCTCGGCCATGGCCTCGTTAAAGAGCTTGCGGTCCTCACCGCGCTCGATGGCGGCAAGGTCACAGCCGATCATCTCGACGCCGTACTTGTCGAGTGTGCCGTCCTTTGCCAGCTCGACGGCGGCATTCAGACCGGTCTGGCCGCCCAGCGTGGGCAGCAGCGCATCCGGGCGCTCCTTCTTGATCACGCGCTCGATAAATTCGGCGGTGATGGGCTCGACATAGGTGCGGTCGGCCAAGCCCGGATCGGTCATGATGGTCGCCGGGTTGGAGTTGACCAGGATGACCTCAAAGCCATCCTCCTTGAGCACCTTGCAGGCCTGGGCGCCGGAGTAATCGAACTCGCAGGCCTGGCCAATGACGATGGGGCCCGAGCCAATGACGAGGATGCGCTTGATGTCAGTACGTTTCGGCATGTTAGTTCTCCTCGGTCTCAGTCGCGGCGGTCTCGGCGAAATTCCAGCCCTGCAGACGGTCCTTCGCGGTGTCGATGTCCAGGTAGTTCTCCTCGCCGTCCATGAGTCGCGTAAAGGCGGTGAAGAGATAGTGGGCATCGGTGGGGCCGGGCGAGGCCTCGGGGTGGTACTGGACCGAGAAGCACGGGGCGTCGAGCAGCTGGATGCCCTCGGCGGTGCCGTCGTTGAGGTTCACGTGCGTCAGGCGAATGCGGCCGAAGCGCTCATTCATCACGACTGGCGCGATGCCGCGACGTACCCAGGCGCGCAGGTCGCCATCGGCCGCATGCTCGGTCTCGCCGCCGGAAAGCTCCGGGATCAGTTTGCCCAGACTGGGGAACAGCAGGCCAAAGCCGTGGTTTTGCGCGGTGATCTCCACGCGACGGCTCACCAGGTTCATAACCGGCTGGTTACCGCCACGGTGACCGAATTTAAGCTTTTCCATTTGGGCGCCGCATGCCAAGCTGATCATCTGGTGACCAAGGCAAATGCCAAAGACCGGCACCTTGCCGATCAGCTGCTGCACCTGCTCGTAGGTCTCCACCACGGCATCGGGGTCGCCGGGGCCGTTGGATAAAAAGACGCCGTCGGGATTCATGTCGAGCACCTCACTCGCGGGCGTATCCCACGGCACGACGGTGAGGTCGCAGCCGGCGCGGACGAGGCCCTCCAGGATGCCGCGTTTGACGCCGCAGTCGTAGGCGACCACGTTGTGACGGGCAGGAGCGGCAGCCGAAAGCGCAAAGTCATGCGTGGCAGGCAGGTCGACGGCGGCAAAGGCGTGGGGCTCAGGGCAGCTCACGGTCTTGACCAGGTTCTCGCCTACCAGCGTGGGCGCTGCGGCCAGACGCTCGGCAAGCTCGTCGACGTCGAAGATCTCGGTCGAGATAATGCCCATCTTGGAACCATTATCGCGCAGATGGCGCACCAGGGCGCGGGTATCGACACCCTCGATAGCGACGATGCCGTGAGCGCGCAGGTACTCCGGCACGCTGACGGCCGAGCGCCAGTTAGAAGGCGTGGCGCACATGTCGCGAACGATCATGCCGCGCATAGCCGGAGCGCTCGCAGGGCGCACGGCGTCGCCGGGGAAGGCCGACTGGACGTCGGTCTCGTCGATACCGTAATTGCCGATCTGCGGATAGGTCATGGTTACGATTTGGCCAGCATAACTCGGGTCGGTCATGACCTCAAAGTAGCCCTCAAGCGAGGTGTTGAAGCAGACTTCGCCGGTCGCGGTGCCCTCGGCGCCGCATGCACGTCCATAAAAAATGGTCCCATCCTCAAGATACAGGATGCAGGGACCACAGGTGCCCTTGCTGGTTTTGGCCAGCATACGCTGGCAAAGCTCGCTGGGCGCGAAGGTGCGGGCGGCAGCGCCCGCGGTATGGTTGTTCGCCATAGTTCTCCTTCCCGGTCTCACAGGACCGGCTTAAAGGTGTGTAGTTAGGCCTCGCGGTATTGTAACCGTAAGCATGCCTCATGGCGTTAATTTCATCGAAATGTTTACGAAATGATAATTATGACTTTCTATGCATAATGATTTTTCTAGGACGAGGATTAAAAATCATCCCGCGGGGCTTGTGGCTCACGCGGGATGATGACGTCTTACTTTTTCTTATCCTGCTCCAGCAGTTTGGACGGTGTGCGATCGGGCTTGCCGCCGCGGAAAATCTCGCGGCCATGCAGACGATGCTCCAGGTCACGTTCGGCCTTTTCCTCGTCAATCTTGGTCTGGCTCACCACCGGGTCCTCAATCAACGACGACACCGAGTTCACCTGCTTCTGAATGCGCTCGGCGATGGTGTCATCCATACTCACGATGCGCATCTTCCAGTCGATACTCGTGGCGTTGGATGAGCTCTTGGTCCACACGAACGTCAAAATGGCGCTCTGGTGGCCGCGCGCGGGGAACATGCCAAAGAAGGAATCGTGCTGAATGTTGCTATTCTCGTCGATATAGGCGTGAACGTTATACACCACGCGGTCGATCTTATCGTTGAGCAACGCGTTGGTCGCAAGCGCCGCGGCCTGAATCTGCCCGTTGGACAGCAGCTCGAGCTCGTTGGCAGACGATGTGTCCAACACCGTCACCTCGACCGTGCCCGTGCGTTCATCGGCTTCATCGACGGTAAAATCGAGCGGGAACTGCGTAAAGCCGTTGCCCCACTCAAGGCCGCCCTTCAGCGCGGTCGAAACGGTATCGACCGAAACGCTCTCGGACAGGTTGGCGGTGTTCAGACGACGCATCACGCCGTAGCCAATCTGCATGCCCACGATCAGCACCAAGATGCCGATAACCACGACCATGGCAGTCTTCGTAATGGTATGGCTCACCTGCGAGCCCGAAGGGTCGTCCTCGGACAGTGGGTCGATATGTTTTGCCTGGCTCGCGCGATCCTCGCTGCGCAGCCGCGCCAGCGTCGCCTTGTCACCGCGCTTGACGGCAGCCTCTTTCTCGCGCATGCGCTCGGTACGCTTTTTGGCGAGCGTAGGATCCAAGACACCGGATGCGTCGATTTCGGAGAATAACTCCGTCACTTCTTCCGGAGTCAAAGGGTTCTTGTCAGCCATAAACTTCCTGTCGTATCAATCAGTCGAGCTCGTGCGCACGCGCACCTTCGAACTGCATTCGATAGTAACGGGCATAGGTGCCGCCACGGGCGAGAAGCTCCTCGTGCGTGCCACGCTCCACAACGCGACCATGCTCAACGGTCGCAATCTCATCGGCATGCTTAATGGTCGAAAGACGATGGGCGATGATAATCGTGGTGCGGCCGCGCGCCAGCTCTTCGAGCGACTCCTGCACCGCCTCCTCGCTCTCGTTATCCAAAGCACTCGTCGCCTCGTCCAAAATCAGGATCTTGGGGTTCTTGAGAAACACGCGCGCGATGGCAACGCGCTGCTTCTGTCCGCCCGAAAGACGGCTGCCGCGCTCGCCCACCACGGTGTCGTAGCCCTGCGGAAGCGACTCGATAAAGGCATCGATGTTGGCGCGACGGGCGGCCTCGGCGATCTCTTCTGCCGTAGCGCCCGGCTTGCCGTAGGCGATGTTCTCGCCAATCGTACCGTCAAATAGATAGACATCCTGCTGCACCAGGCCGATGGCGCGACGCAGGCTCTGCTGCGTCACATCACGCACGTCCTGGCCGTCGATGCTAATGGATCCGGCAGCCACGTCATAAAAGCGCGGCAGCAGCGAACAGGTCGTGGACTTGCCACCGCCCGAAGGGCCAACCAAAGCGATGGTCTGCCCGGGCTTGATGGACAGGTCCATATGGTCGATAACGGGACGCTCGTCGGCATCGCCCTCGCCCAGCTCAACATCCTCGTAGTTAAAGCACACGTCGTGATACTCCACGGCGCCGGCAGTCACCTGCAGATCCGTAGCGCCCGGCTTGTCCTGGATATCCGGCGCGGTCGAGAGCACCTCGTCCATACGCTTAAAGCCGGCGATGGCCTTCTGATACGTTTCGGCCGAATTGACGAGCGTCTCGAGCGGCGTGCAGAACAGCGAAATATAGAGTGCAAAGGTCGCCATATCGACCGCCTGCAGCTGTCCCTGGGC
>CABSNA010000028.1 GCA_902478865.1 uncultured Collinsella sp. | reverse complement strand
GAGATTCATGAGCGTCTCGTGGGCTCGGAGATGTGTATAAGAGACAGGTGCCATTAATGACAGTATCGCTTGATGTGTCCTTATCAATGGTGCGGCGTGTGTCAGCCCATTCCTCGCCGAAGTTCATGCTGGGCGTGCCGATGCCTTGTTCTTCTTCACCATAGAGAACAAGTTCGCCCGTCTCTGCTGCCGGCTTGTAGTAGTTAACGCCATTTGGATTGGACAGCGTAAACGTCACGGCACCGCAACCGTTTTTATCGATAGCCATCTCATGGATATCAAGCGTATAGCCGTTACCCTCGACGGACAGATTAACCTTCTGGACTGCACCCTCCAGGCTTTGGGGCGCAATGCCGTCACCAAACTCTCTGGTGTAGGTGTATTTAGCCCCCGATGAGCCGCCGTTGGTCCAGGTAATGGAATCCCCATTGCCGTGGTTTCCCCAGGCTGAGGCAAAATAGCTGGAATTGATAACGGCGTAGGCGACCCCTCCGGTCGCCAACACTCCGGCGAGACATCCGATTACGGCAACATAGAGAGACTTCGCGTGGCCCTTTCGATGAAGCGGCTCACCCGCAGCGGTATTAAGGACGCGATCTGCAAGATTGCTATCAGCTTGGATGGACTCGAAGGCCTGCTTGATTTGGTTGGATTTCACGGTCGCCCTCCTCTAGGATGAATTTGAGCTTCGATCGACCACGAGCTAAACGCGTTCGAACGGTCGCGGCTGGTACATGCAACAACTCGGCAATCTCTGAGGTCGAAAAGCCCAGATAGTAATAGAGCACGATGGGGATACGGAATCGTTCCGGAAGTCGCATAACGTCCGACAGGACAGCCCTGGTCTCATCCTGCGCTACCGATAGCGAACCGGCCAGGTTCTCAATATCCTCCACGCGCCTCCACGGCTTTCGAAAGAGCGATTTGCATTCATTGATCGTGACCCGGATAAGCCAGCGGCGAAGATGCTCCCAACTCTCAAAATGTCCATCGCTTTTAAGCAGCTTAAGAAAGACATCTTGGGCAATATCGTCGGCATCGGCACGATCGCGCAGGTACGTCAATGCGATTCGAAACACGACATCCCTGTGATCTTCAACCGCCTGTCTAAAAGCTTGTTCTTCCATAATCACCTCCCGGTGATGCTGATGTTTCTTGCTGAGGCCCTCACCATAGATACGCTTTGACCGAACGGAATGTTTCAAATTCAAGCAGGAAAAACCTACCAAAATAAACCTGTCCCTTTTTGGCAGGTTTTCTTCAACAAAAAAGACCCGCTTCCCTGTTGGGAAACGGGTCTTTGGAAGGACGGTTAACGTACTTGGAAATTACTCCTCGTCGTTGTCCTTGGCCTCTTCGGCGTCGTCGGTGTCCACGAGCTGGTAGAGCAGCTCATCGAGAGAAGCCATGTCCTCGTTGATGGCACCGTTGGCGGGAGCCTTCTTGTCGTCGATCGGGGCGCCCAGGAGCTCCTCGTCGGCGTCGGCGTGATGCGTCGGAGCGGAGGTACCCAGCAGGATATCGTCCGGACCGTCGGGGCTAAAGACCATCTGCAGCAGCTGCGAGAGGTCTTCCTCGTCGGCAACGTCGTCGTTGTTCTCGAGGATGTAGAGCAAGTCGTGGGCCTCCAGGCCGTCACGGAGCTCCTCGATCGCCTTGGCACCGATGCCGTCGATGCGCAGCAGATCCTCCTCGGACTTGCCGACCAGGTCGCCGACCGTCTCGATGCCGACTTCGCTGAACTTGTTGGTCCAGCGCTGCGACACGCCCAGGTCGTCGAACAGGTACAGACGAGCCTTCTCGGCGGAGATGGTGTGGCCGTTGCGGGTGAACGAGCCGTCAGCACCACCGAACTCGTCGTAGCCGGCCCAGTCGAGCTGCTGCGGGAGCTGCTCGTCCAGGTCCTTGAGCTCCACAGGAGCCCACTCGGGCAGCGACTTGGCGTTGGGCGAAGCCGGGCCGTCGATGTCCACGTAGCCGTCGGCCGTGCGATACGTCAGCTTGGCGTTGGCGTACGGCTTGAGGCCGGTACCGGCAGGAATCTTCTTACCGACGATGACGTTGGACTTAAGGTCGAGCAGGTGGTCGACCTTGCCCTCAATGGCAGCCTCGGTAAGGACGCCGGCGGTACGGATGAACGAAGCGCTCGACAGCCAGGAGTCGATGTTGGACGCGACCTTGAGCGTACCCAGGATGACGGGCTCGGCCACGGGAGCCTGACCGCCCAGACGGGCAACGCGCTCGACCTCGTCGGCGAACTCGTAGCGGTCGACGTACTGACCAAGCAGGTACTTGGAGTCGCCGGGGTTGGTGATCTGAACGCGACGCAGCATCTGACGTGCGAGCACCTCGATGTGCTTGTCGTTCAGGTCAACGCCCTGGCTGGTGTAGACGTCCTTGACGCTCTCAACGAAGGTGTGCATCGTCGACTCGATGTCGGTCAGCTTGCGCAGGTTGCGGAAGTTGACGAAGCCCTTGGTGATCTGATCGCCGGCGCGAACCTCGCAGCCGTCCTCGATCTCGGGCATAAAGCGCACCGAAGCGGGGACGCGACGCTCGTCGAGGACACGGGTGTGATCCTCGGAGTCGGTGAGCGTCAGCACGTACTCGGACTTCTCGGGCTTAATCGAGAGGTGACCGGAGTACGGAGCCAGCTCGGCCTCGCGACCCAGGATCTTCTCGTTGACGTTGCCGACGATATCGAACATACGGCTGACCGTAGGCAGACCCTGCGTAATATCGTCGACGCCAGCGACGCCGCCGGAGTGAATGGTACGCATCGTAAGCTGCGTACCGGGCTCGCCGATGGACTGGGCGGCAATAATGCCGACCGCGGTACCGATGGCGACCGGACGACGGGTGGAAAGATCCCAGCCGTAGCACTTCTGGCACACGCCGTACTTGGAGCGGCAGGTGAGCAGCGCGCGAAGCTTGACCTTCTTGAGGCCCGCATCGACCATCTTCTGGATGTCGGCGACCTTCTCGATGTAGCCGTCCTGCTCAAAGAGCACGGTGCCATCGGGAGCCACGACGTCCTCGATGAAGCAACGGCCGACGAGGTCGGTGTTGAGGTCGGTGGTGCCGGGGATGATGAGGTTATAGGTAACGCCCTCGTGCGTGCCGCAGTCCTCCTCGCGGACGATGACGTCCTGGGCCACGTCGACCAGACGACGGGTCAGGTAACCAGAGTCCGAGGTGTGGGATGCGGTATCGACCAGGCCCTTACGGGCGCCGTAGGTCGAAATGAAGTACTCGAGCGGCAGCAGACCCTCGCGGAAGTTCGCCTTAATGGGAAGGTCGATCGTCTCGCCGGACATGTCTGCCATCAGGCCACGCATGCCACCGAGCTGACGCAGCTGGGTCTTAGAACCACGGGCGCCGGAGTCGGCCATCATGTACAGCGGGTTCTCCTCGTCGAACATGTCGAGCATGAGCGCTGCAACCTTATCGGTACAAGCGGTCCACTCGTTAACGACTTCGATGTGGCGCTCCGTCTCGTTGATGAAGCCCTCCTCGAAGTACTCGTTGATCTGGTCGACGTTGGCCTGGGCGCGGTCGAGCAGCTCCTGCTTCTCGGCAGGGATGAGAGCGTCCCACACCGAGATGGTGAGGCCGGCGCGGGTAGCGTAGTGGAAGCCAGAGTACTTGATGGCGTCGAGGATCGGGCCGACTTTGGCCTCGGGGTAACGATCGCAGCAGTCCGCAACCAGCTTGGCCACGTCGCCCTTGACCATCTTGTAGTTCATGAACTCATAGTCTTCGGGCAGGCACTGGCGGTTGAAGATGATGCGGCCGATAGAGGTCTCGAAGCGCGCGGTCTTATTGCCGGTGACGTCGTAGTCGACAAACTCGTTCTTGCCGTTCTTGACACGGAAGATACGGGTGCCGTCCTCGTTGATGACGTTGGCGTTCTCGGCAGACACGCGGACCTGGATCTTGGCCTGCATGTCGACCTCGGAGCGGCAGTCATAGGCGTGCAGCGCGTCGTCGAAGCTCGAGAACACGTGGTTCTCACCGGGCAGGCCGTCGCGGACCTGGGTGAGGTAGTACACACCGATGATCATGTCCTGCGAGGGGATGTTGACCGGCTTGCCGGATGCCGGCGAGCGCAGGTTGTTCGCAGAGAGCATGAGCACGCGGGCCTCGGCCTGAGCCTGGCTGGACAGCGGCACGTGGACAGACATCTGGTCGCCGTCGAAGTCGGCGTTGAAGGGCGAGCAGACCAGCGGGTGCAGGTGGATAGCCTTGCCCTCGACCAGCACCGGCTCAAAGGCCTGGATGGACAGACGGTGCAGGGTCGGTGCACGGTTGAGCAGCACGACGCGGCCGTCGATGACCTCTTCGAGGATGTCCCACACAAAGGTGGCACCACGGTCGATAGCGCGCTTTGCGCCCTTGATGTTCTCGACCTTGCCGAGCTCGACCAGGCGCTTCATGACGAAGGGCTTGAAGAGCTCCAGCGCCATGGTCTTGGGCAGACCGCACTGGTGCAGCAGCAGCTTGGGGTCGGTAACGATAACCGAACGGCCGGAGTAGTCGACACGCTTACCCAGCAGGTTCTGACGGAAACGACCCTGCTTGCCCTTGAGGGCCTCGGCGAGCGACTTGAGCGGGCGACCGCCACGGCCAGAGACTGGGCGACCACGGCGGCCGTTGTCGAACAGGGCGTCCACAGACTCCTGGAGCATGCGCTTCTCGTTGTTCACGATGATCGCGGGGGCGTCCAGGTCGAGCAGGCGCTTGAGTCGGTTGTTACGGTTGATCACGCGACGATACAGGTCGTTGAGGTCGGACGCGGCGAAGCGGCCGCCGTCGAGCTGGACCATCGGGCGCAGATCGGGCGGAATGACCGGGATGACGTCCAGGATCATGTTCGCGGGGCTGTTGCCGCCCTTCAGGAAGGCGTCAACGACCTCGAGGCGCTTGACGGCCTTCTCGCGCTTCTGCTTCTGGGAATCCTCGTCGGCGATGATGGCCTTGAGCTTCTCAGCCTCGGAGGGGAGGTCGATGGCAGCGAGCAGGTCGCGGACGGCCTCGGCACCCATACCACCCTTGAAGTACATGGAGTAGTAACGGGTCATCTCGCGGAACAGCGGCTCATCGGAGATGAGGTCGCGCTCGGTGAGCTTCATGAAGGCGTTGAAGGCGTCCGTGCGGAGCTGCTTCTCGTCCTTGCACTCTTCCTCGATGTCGACGATGCCAGAGGCGATCTCCTCGGGGGTCAGCGGCTCCTCGTCGGAGAACTCGTCAAAGTTCTCGGGGTTGCCCTGCTCCTTGAGGGACTCGATCTGGCGGGCGCACTCGGCATCGATCTCTTCCAGATCGGCGGCGAGCTCCTCGCGCAGGTCGTCGGCGTCGGCCTCGCGAGCCTCGTAGTCGACCTCGGTGATGATGTAGCTGGCAAAGTACAGAACCTTCTCGAGGTCCTTGGACTTGATGTCGAGCATACGGCTCATCGGGAAGCTCGTGGGGCTCTTGAAGTACCAGATGTGGGACACGGGAGCGGCGAGCTCGATGTGGCCCATGCGGTCGCGACGCACCTTGGCCGAGGTGACCTCGACGCCGCAGCGCTCGCAGACGATGCCCTTAAAGCGGATGCCCTTGTACTTGCCGCAGGAGCACTCCCAGTCCTTGGCGGGACCGAAGATCTTCTCGCAGAACAGGCCGTCCTTCTCGGGCTTGAGGGTACGGTAATTGATGGTCTCCGGCTTCTTGACCTCACCGTGCGACCAGGAACGGATCTGGTCGGCGGAGGCAAGGGAGATCTTTACCGAGTCAAAATCAGTAGCTTCGAAATCTGCCACAGTCAACTACTCCTTATCAGTGGTCGTGGCGGCGACAGCCTCGGGTGCCTCGGCGGTCTCGGCATCCTGGGCCTCGACGTCGGCGTCAACGCCGGCGAGCGCAGCCAGGTCGTCGAGAGCAGAGGTCTCCTCGGCGGTCACAGGGGCGGAGGCGTCCTCGTCGGCATCGTGCATGGGCTCGATGTCCAGTGCGAGCGAACGAATCTCCTTGACGAGAACCTTGAAGGACTCGGGGATACCCGGAACCGGAACGTTCTCGCCCTTGACAATGGACTCGTAGGTCTTGACGCGGCCCACGGTATCGTCGGACTTGACGGTCAGGATCTCCTGCAGGACGTTGGAAGCACCGTAAGCGTACAGTGCCCAAACTTCCATCTCGCCGAAGCGCTGGCCGCCGAACTGGGCCTTGCCGCCCAGAGGCTGCTGGGTAACCAAGCTGTAAGGGCCGGTCGAACGGGCGTGGATCTTGTCGTCGACCATGTGGCCGAGCTTGAGGATGTAGGACGTACCCACGGTAATGGGCTCGCGGAACTCCTCGCCGGTGCGGCCGTCGAACAGACGGGTCTTGCCGCGCTCGTCAAGCTGGGTGACGAACTCGGGGCGCATGTGATCGCCAAAGGCAGCGGTGGCCTTGTTGAGCATGTTCTTGTTGGCACGACGAATGACCTCGGCGATCTCGTCCTCCTTGGCGCCGTCGAAGACGGGCGTGGCGGTGAAGAACGGACCGGGGACGTACTTGTCGGAGTCGGCCTGCTCGGTATCCCAACCGCAGGCAGCAGCCCAGCCAAGGTGGCACTCGAGCAGCTGGCCGACGTTCATACGCGAAGGAACGCCCAGCGGGTTGAGGATAACGTCGATCGGGGTACCGTCAGCCATGTAGGGCATGTCCTCGACCGGCAGAACGTTGCAGATAACACCCTTGTTGCCGTGGCGGCCGGCGATCTTATCGCCCTGCTGGATCTTACGACGCTGGGCGACGTAGACGCGCACCTGCTCGTTGACGCCGGGGGCCAGGTCGTCGCCGTTCTCGCGGCTAAAGCGGACGACGTCGATGACGCGACCGTAAGCGCCGTGAGGCATCTTAAGGGAGGTGTCGCGGACGTCGTGGGCCTTGGCACCGAAGATGGCGCGCAGCAGGCGCTCCTCGGCGGTCAGAGCGCTCTCGCCCTTAGGCGTGACCTTGCCGACCAGGATGTCGCCAGGGCCGACCTCGGCGCCGATGCGGATGATGCCGTCCTCGTCGAGGTTGGCAAGCATGTCCTCGGAGAGGTTCGGGATCTCGCGGGTGATCTCCTCGGGGCCGAGCTTGGTGTCGCGGGCGTCGATCTCGTGACGGGTGATGTTGATGGTCGTCAGCAGGTCCTCGGCCACCAGGCGCTCGGACACGACGATACCGTCCTCGTAGTTAAAGCCTTCCCACGGCATGTATGCCACGGTGAGGTTCTGGCCCAGTGCGAGCTCGCCGTGATCGGTCGAAGGACCGTCAGCCAGGGGCTCGCCCTGCTCAACGGTGTCACCGACGCGCACGAGCGGACGGTGGTTGATGCAGGTGGACTGGTTGGAGCGCTGGTACTTGGCCAGGTGATACTCGTCCATGCCGCCGGCATGCTTGACGATGATCTTGGCGGCGTCGGCAAAGATGACCTCGCCGGCGTTCTTGGCCAGGGTGACCTCGCCAGAGTCCAGAGCGGCGCGACGCTCCATGCCGGTACCGACATAGGGAGCGGCAGGGTGAACCAGCGGCACGGCCTGACGCTGCATGTTAGCGCCCATCAGCGTACGCTTGGCGTCGTCGTGCTCCAGGAACGGGATCAGCGTGGCTGCGACGGAGAGCATCTGACGCGGCGAAACGTCCATGTAGTCGACGTCCTCGACAGGCACGTCGGCGGGAGCGCCGAAGGAGCCGTCGAAGTCGCGGGTACGGGCGATCACGGTGTGCGGGCGGACAAGCTTGCCCTCGGCATCGGTCGTGATGAACTCGTTGGTCTTGGGATCGAGCGGCGTGTTGGCCGGCGCGATGACGTGCTTCTCTTCCTCATCAGCGGTCATCCAGTCGATCTGGTCGGTGGCAACGCCGTTCTCGACGCGACGGAACGGGGCCTCGATGAAGCCATACTCGTTGACACGGGCGTAGAGAGCGAGCGAGCCGATCAGGCCGATGTTGGGGCCTTCGGGGGTCTCGATCGGGCACATGCGGCTGTAGTGCGAGTTGTGGACGTCGCGGACGGCCGTCGGCACGTTGGTGCGGCGGCTGGAGCCGGACTTGTGGCCGGCAAGACCACCAGGGCCGAGTGCGGACAGACGGCGCTTGTGGGTCAGACCGGTCAGGGGGTTCGCCTGGTCCATGAACTGCGAGAGCTGCGAGGAACCGAAGAACTCCTTGATGGAGGCCACGATCGGGCGGATGTTGATGAGCGACTGCGGGGTGATCTCGTCGATGTCCTGGGAGCTCATGCGCTCACGGACGACGCGCTCCATACGGCTCATGCCGATACGGAACTGGTTGGCGACGAGCTCGCCGACGGTACGGATGCGGCGGTTGCCAAAGTGGTCGATATCGTCGACCTTGAAGCCCTGCTCGCCGGCAGCGAGGGACAGCAGGTAGCGCAGCGTCGCGACGATATCCTCGTCGGTGAGCACCGTGACCTCTTCCTCGGTGGTGAGGTTGAGCTTCTTGTTGACCTTGTAACGACCGACGCGGGCCAGGTCGTAGCGCTGCGGGTTAAAGAGCAGACCCTCGAGCAGGCTGCGGGAAGCGTCCACGGTGGGAGGCTCGCCCGGGCGCAGACGACGGTAGATCTCGATGAGGGCGTCCTCGCGAGTGAGGGCGGTGTCGCGCTCCAGGGTACGCTTGATCACATCGGAGTTGCCGAGCAGCTCGATGATGTCGTCGTTGGTGACGGCGATGCCAAGGGCGCGCAGGAACATCGTGGCGCTCTGCTTGCGCTTACGGTCGATGGAGACCATGAGCTGGTCGCGCTTGTCGACCTCAAACTCAAGCCAGGCACCGCGGGACGGGATGATCTGGGCCTTGTAGATCTGCTTGCCCGAATCCATCTCGGAGCTGTAGTACACGCCCGGGGAGCGGACGAGCTGCGAGACGACGATACGCTCGGTACCGTTGATGATGAAGGTGCCCTGATCGGTCATCATGGGGAAGTCGCCCATGAAGACGAGCTGCTCCTTGATCTCGCCGGTCTCCTTGTTGGTGAGACGGACGTCGGTCAGAAGCGGAGCCTGATAGGTCATATCCTTCTCGCGGCACTCCTCGACGGTGTGCGCGGGGTCGCCGAACTGATGCTCGCCGAAGGTAACCTCGAGAACATGGTTCTGGCTCTGGATGGGGCTGGATTCCTTGAACGCCTCACGAAGGCCCTCGTCCTTAAAACGCTCAAAGGATTCCCTTTGAACAGAGATAAGGTTGGGGAGCTCCATGGCCTCCGGGATTTTCCCGAAGCTGACGCGCTTGCGCTCAGTGGCAGTGTATGCGTAGGTCACCAGGTTTTTCCTCCTTCACGGAAATGCTCGGTGGGTTGGCGAGGCATAGCTTCGCCAGTTATCGCAACCTAATAGTTTATCAGGTACCGACCGTTGGGCAAGAAAAGCCTTGACGCGATTGAGTTTTTGGAGTAGCAAAGTTTTTCGACAGAAAAGGTGCAGGTAGATAGGTGTGCATCGAACATCTGTTCATATATTTTCTGTGAACAGAGAGCCGGCAATCGCAGCTCTTATAAAAAACGGGCGCGAACCGAAGTCCGCGCCCGTAAATGTCGATGCCCGAAGGCTTACTTGCGCATCAATCCGCCGCGCTCGTCGATGGCGTCCCAGAAGGCGCTGGCAAAGCGGGGGTCGCTTGCAGCCATGAGGGCGTTGGTGGCCATCCAGCCAGAGGGAGTACCGGTGTCGTAGCCCGACAGCGGGTCGATGACGACAGCATACATGGCCTCGCGGTCGAGCGAACGGGCCATGGCGTCGGTGAGCTGGATCTCGCCGCCCTTGCCGGCCTGCTGATCTGCCAGCAGGTCCATGACCAGCGGGCTCAGCAGGTAGCGACCGACGATGTACAGGTTGGACGGAGCTGCCTCGGGAGCGGGCTTCTCGACCAGACCGCCGATGCGCCAGACAGCACCGGGCTCGGCATCGGCAACGTCCTCGGCGCCCTCGAGCGAACCGACGCGCTCGCCGGCGATAACGCCGTAGCGGCTGACTTCCTCGGGCGAGCAAGCGGCGACGGCGATAACCGAAGCGCCACCGTGCTCCTTAGAAACGGCGAGCATCTTGTCGCAGATGTCGCGGTTAGGCACAACGTAGTCGCCCAGAAGAACCAGGAAGTTCTCCCCTGCCACGGCGTCGGCAGCAGAGCGAATGGCATGACCGAGGCCCTTGGGCTCGTACTGATAACGGAAGTCGACCGGCATGCCGCCTGCGTGGGCAACAGCATCGGCGTAAGCATCCTTACCGCGCTCGCGCAGCAGATTCTCGAGCGAGCGATCGGGCTGGAAGTAGCTCAGCAGCTCGGGCTTACCGGGAGAAGTAACGATGATGGCGTCGTCGACCTCCTCGGGGTCGAGTGCCTCCTCGACGACATACTGGATGACCGGCTTGTCGAGCACCGGCAGCATCTCTTTGGGCGTGCACTTAGTGCCAGGCAGAAAACGCGTGCCAAGACCGGCGGCGGGGATGATTGCCTTCATGTTATTCAAAGATCCTTTCGCAGGCGCAAAAGCGCCCCGTGCGTGCGGCGCACAGCCGCAGACCAAATTGCGATACCCAAGCATCTTACCGCTAGAACTATATGTCGCTACAAGGCAGAGACAATTCTTCAGCAGGTCAACGCAAATTATTGCTCGAATGGTGCAATTTTATTGCCCAACGGCAGGGCACCCGTTGCGACGCAAATCACAGAACATGGCAGTTTGAGCAACCGATGTCGAGGAACCGAAAAACAAAAAAGACGGGGCTCGCAATGCGAACCCCGTCTGCAAAGAAATCTGGCGAGAAAGCCTGATTACTTGAGGGTGACAGCAGCGCCAGCAGCCTCGAGCTTCTCCTTGGCAGCCTCGGCGTCCTCCTTCTTGGCACCCTCGAGAACAGCCTTGGGAGCGCCCTCGACGACCTCCTTGGCCTCCTTCAGGCCAAGGTTGGTGAGCTCACGGACGGCCTTGATGACCTGGATCTTGTTGTCGCCGAAGCCCTCGAGCACGACGTCAAACTCGGTCTTCTCCTCGGCCTCAGCAGCGCCAGCAGCGGGAGCGGCGACAACAGCGGCAGGAGCAGCGGCGGAAACGCCGAAGGTGTCCTCGATAGCCTTAACGAGCTCGGAAGCCTCGAGAAGGGTCATTTCCTTAAGAGCATCGATGATCTCATCGGTGGTAAGCTTAGCCATTTCTAAGTCCTTTCGGTTTCCGTGCGGATGCACGGAGATCAGTTAAAACACGGCGCGAATGCGCCAGGGGTGCGGCGTTGCCGCCGCGGGTGAAAACAGCGACTAGGCTGCCTTCTGCTCGGAGACCTGCTGGATCGAACGAGCGAGACCAGAGGAAACGCCGTTGACGCAGACAGCGA
>CABSNA010000027.1 GCA_902478865.1 uncultured Collinsella sp. | reverse complement strand
CGTTGGCAACATATGAGATGGGCCAGACCCTTGCCGCGCGCCGATTGCGCGAGAGATGCCGTTCTCCATGTTTATTCCACCTGCTTGTTATCAACCAGTCTCGCAAAACAAAGGAAAATGACCCACGGATTACGGACTGGATTCCGGCGAGGGAGTGGAGAACGGATTGATCGAAGAGGAATGACGCTCTGCTAGAATCAGCAGCGCTGTCGGCAGCCCTTGTGCCGGGCAGAGCCCTCCATCCGATGGGAGGTGATGCCCATGACCGATTTCACTGAGTCCGTGAAGCTCCTGACTGCTATGGTCTCGCTCCTCACGGCCCTTGTCGGCCTTTCCAAGGCACTCAAGCAGGGCTCGAAGCCCAAAAAGAAAGGCCACCGTCGCTAAGACGATGACCCAACTTCATTAAGCAACGGCTCTGCCCAGCTCACTACAACTTGGGCTGCCGTCGGCACCATTCTACCCGCTTGACATTGCTGCTGTCGATGCGCCGTATCAAGAATCCACGGCAGCGCTCGCGGTTGCAAAACGGCCTAACAAATAGCGGCTATTAGTCAGTTCGGCTGTCAAAAAGGCCTAATAGTTGCCAATAGTGGCTAGTTGGCAACGGATTTGGGCTATTAGTTCTAACGGTGCCTATACTATGACCCCACAAACGGGACACGGTTTTCTGCCCGCACGAGGTTTTAAAGTTTAGCTGGAACAATCCGGCAGATTGGAGCACAGAACATGAGGTTCGAACGCCTCATGTCGCTCAAAATACGTCTCCTCAATTGCGCAAAGGAGAACGGTATTTAGCGACAAGGAGACAATGGAATGATTTGGTTCACCAGTGACACGCACTTCGGGCACGAGAATGTCCTGAAGTTCACGGACCGGCCGTGGGAGACGATTTGGCAGATGAACGATGCCATCGTCGACAACATCAACGGCAGGGTCGCCGTGGATGACGAGCTCTACATCCTGGGGGATTTCTCATTCAAGATGACCGCCCAGGACGCATACGGGCTGCGTAAGCGGATTGCCTGCAAGCGCATCCACCTCGTCCCGGGAAACCATGACAAGGACTGGACCCAGCCGGCGGTCGCGGGCGCGTTCACCGTGGAACCGCCGATCTGCGTGCTCAAGATCGACGGGCAGAAGATCGTCCTGTGTCATTACCCCATGGCCGACTGGCAGGGCATGAGCCATGGATCGTGGCACCTCCACGGGCACATCCACAGCGGCGGCGGCGCGTACAACGAGTTCAACCGCAAGCAGGGGCTCCTGCGCTACGACGTGGGCTGCGACGCCAACGGGCACTCCCCGGTGAGCCTCGACGGGCTGAGGAAATGGTTCGCCGGGGTCGACGAGCCGTGCGGCCGGGTGAAATGGCCCTGGTGGGTCAACGAGACCGGTGACAGGCAGGTCGAACGCGAGCTGGCGGCTTACAAGCGGAAAGAGGCGATCCGATGACGGTCTATGTGACAGGCGACATCCACGGTGGGCTCGACATGCAAAAGCTCCGCGACTGGGAGCTTGGGGATAGCCTTGGCAGCGACGACTATCTGATCATCGCCGGCGACTTTGGCTTTCCGTGGGACTTCTCTGCCGAGGAATGCGCCGATATCGCCTGGATGGAGTCGCGCCCCTACACGGTTCTCTTCGTCGACGGCAACCACGAGCGCTTCGACCACTGGGCGGAGCGCCCCATGGAGCCGTGGCACGGCGGGCTGACGCAGCGCCTGTCGGATACTTCGTCCATCCGCCGCCTCATGCGCGGGGAGGTCTTCGAGCTCGACGGGAAGACGGTCTTCACCATGGGCGGGGCGACGAGCGTCGACAGGGCGTACCGCATCCCGTACAGCTCGTGGTGGCCGCAGGAGCTGCCGGACGAGCGCGATTTCGATGACGCACGGGCAAGGCTCGACGAGGTCGCCTGGAAGGTCGACTGCGTCATCACCCATACCTGCTCGACGCGCATGCTCTCGCCGACGCTCTACCCGGACCCAGGCTGGGAACGCCCGGATGTGGACCGGCTGACCGGATTCCTCGACGAGCTCGAGGATCGTCTGGACTACAAGCGCTGGTATTACGGACATTTTCACCGAGACGGCAATCCGGACGAACGGCACACGGTGCTGTATGACCGGATCGTGAGGCTCGGGGACAAACTCCTGCCGTGGGGTGCGTGCTGATGGCTATCTATGTGACGGGCGACGTGCACGGCAGGGCCGAGCACGGGTCCAGCCGGTTTGCCTTCAAGAATTGGCCGCTGGGCCGGACTCTGACGCGCGATGACGTGGTGATCGTGGCCGGCGACTTCGGCTTTGTCTGGGATGGATCCAACGCCGAGAAATACTGGCTTGACTGGATCGAGTCGAAGCCGTGGACCACGTGTTTCGTGGACGGCAATCATGAGAACCACCACGCCCTGGCTGAGCTGCCGGTGCGGGAGTGGAACGGCGGGCTCGTCCATGAGGCGCGACCGCACGTGCTGCACCTGATGCGCGGAGAGGTGTTCGATATCGACGGGCTCATAGTCCTTGCCATGGGCGGCGCCACGAGCAACGACAGGCAGTATCGCAAGGAGGGGAGGAGCTGGTGGCCCGAGGAGATGCCGAGCGAGGAGGAGATGGGGCACTGCCGCGCCTCGCTCGACCGCGTGGGCTGGAAGGTCGACTACGTGGTGACTCACGAGGCTCCTGCCGACCTGGCAGAGAAGCTGTGCCGGGAGCGCGAACGCGAGTATCTGGACGACCAGCTGCAACGATTCCTTGCCGAGCTCGACGGGCAGCTCGGCTACCGCGCCTGGTTCTTCGGCCACTACCACGGCGACGAGTGGCGCGACGACAGGCACCGCCTTATCTACCGAGACATCGTGCCGATCGAAAATGCTGCGCCCGGCTCTAGAAACCCTCTAGAAATGCTCTAGAAGGTTTCTAGAAAATAGACGCTTTGCGGCCTACTCCAATTCAAAGGTCTGGTCGAGGGAGTTTGACCCGGCGCCCATCCCGTCGACTTTCACTTCGATGGGAGACATGTCGTTGAGGTCAAAAATCGACACACCGTCGCATTCGCCTCCCGGCGCAAGCCCTTGCGAAGAGAAGCGGTCTTCCTGCAAATCGGCGGCAAACCCGCGAGATAGCATCTGCTTATTTTGATAAGCCGTGATGTAGCTACCAACAGCGCATGAATCTGCCGATCGGTTGTTAATGGCGTGCCAGCGAACAACGGCAACCTTCCCGCCATCGCCAGCCGAGGAATCATGCACCTCGACGCCGGTGACTGAATACTCCATCTTGCCGTAAACCCCGTCTTCCTGCGCGTTATCAGAATCAGCGACCTGAACTGCCGTCTGACGATCGTCTGCCTGGCTGCACCAAGAGGTCATAACTAGGGCGGCTGCCAGAACACCAGCAGCCCCAAAGTTCCGAGCTAGGTTGATTGCCTTTTTAACAGAGAGATGTTCCATCGACTACTCCAAACTTAATTGTTTTTGAATGCCATCAGCCAAACAGCCAAGCCCCAATGAGCATGACCACTGAAACTGCTGCAAGCGAAGCCCAGACGGCATTTTGACGGGTGATGACACCGCTGATGTTGAGCGCATTTGCGCCGGCACCATCAATGACAGTCCAGACAAGTGCCGTGACCAAAAAGACGACTAGCCCTGCCGTTATCAACTCACGGCGAGACGGCCTTAGCTTGTCGGACATATCTACTCGCCCCTCGCCTGGGCCATGACCTCGACCTTGGCCTCGGCCACGGCCGCCCGCTGCTCGGAGGCGGCGAGGCGGTCCTTGAGGGCGGCGACCTCGGCCATCAGGTCACGCTGGGCGAGGAGGGAGACGTTGAGATCGGCCTGAGCCTTGGCCGCGGCGTCGACCGCGCCCCTCATGCTTTCAATTCGATCGTCTTTTGCGGCTGATTCTGCCAAGAGCTGATTGTTCTCGGAATCGAGCTTCTTGAGCTGCGAGAGGTAATCGGCGACGGTGGCGTGGAGCTCATCGTTCTCAATCTCCAAGCTCGCAGTATCCAGCTCGAATTTCTCTTTGATGGCGGCGACCTGCTCGACGCAATTAGATTCGATGCTCTGAATCTGTTCCGTTGCACTTTTCTTGGCGGCGTCGGCGTCCTCGCGGGCAGCACGAGCCTCCATCGCGGCGGCTTCGGCAGCGCCCACGATGATGCGCTTGACCCGCTCGACCGCCTCATCGAGGACGGCCGATGCGTCGAGCGCAGCCTTCATGCCGGGAGTGGCGTTAGGGTGGTAGCCGTCGACCAAGCGGGCGACGGTATCGGCCTGCGAGAGGCCAAGGCTCGTGCTGATGTCCTTTATGGCGTCACGGGTCTCCGATGAGACATTCAGACTGGTCATTTTCTTTTCGGACTGGACTTGGTTTTCGGCCATGATGCGGCACTCCAATCAACAACGGGCATGGCTCCGCCACGCCGTACGGCTGGGAACAAATACGCGGCCGCTGTTGAGTTGTGTTCGTCCTGCGATCGGTGAGTTCTAAAAAGGCGTCTCAAGTCATGCGTTCACGCAGGGTTTCAGTTGGAGAAATACCGCACCCTTATATAGTAACGCCGCCGCACTCGGGCCTATTAGGCAAATCGCGAAACGACAGACGGACTTATTTCCTGACGCCCACCAATCCGCGTTCACGAAGGATGCGGTACAGCGTTGATTTGGAGACGCCAGTCGCAGCGCAAATATCGGGAATAGGAGTCTCTCCTCCAAGATAGAGCCTTACTGCAGCATCGGCTTTGACGCCGGCAGTGCGAGGCCTGCCACCCACGTTGCCGCCGTGGCTCCGTTTGACGGCGATACCCTCGGCCTGGCGTTGCCTGATCAGATCTCGCTCAAGTTCCGCGGTGCAAGCATGGGTGCCAAGCACGAAGCGCCCGAATGCGGTATCTAGATCCACGGGCTGTTTCAGGGACGTGAGCTTCACGCCGAGGTTTCGAAACATAAGGTCATAGTTGAGCAGCTGCCTGGTCGATCTGGTCAAGCGCTCCCAGGATTCGACCACCACCTCGTCGCCCGCCCGCATCTTCTTGAACAGGCACTTCTGCTGCGTCCGGTCGCCGTCCTGGGCACCCGTGACCTTGTCCTTGTAGATATGGCCATAGGCCACGCCAGCGTTCACCAGAGCCTCGATCTGGCGGTCCAACCTCTGGTCTTTCGTGCTCACGCGAGCATATCCGTAACGTGTCATTTCAGCCTCCTGCCTCGTATTTGATTTTCCCATGGGAATTGACGTGGAGGTTTTGACACTGGGTTTTGGCACTCGACGTTCACAGCATCGAGGGTTCGATTTTCGAGTGCCCAGAGGCATACCTTTTGAGACTGTTTAATTTGAACAATAACAGAGGTGTACCAGTTAACCGGGGTAGTCGCAGATTCGGTTAGAATTGATGTCACGGCGCATTCCGTGCGCGGGCGGCCGACGATTTGATCGGAGGTCACCATATGCTGAAATTCCTTAACGCGCTGGCCGCTCTTGCAACGGTCGGCACGTTCATCATCGCGTTTTTAAACTCGTATGAGGTTCGGATTAAGGTCCGTAGGCGTACGCGCGGTGCGGACAGTGGACGGCATTTGCGCCACAAGCGCAAATAAGAATGCCCGGGGGTCGGAGCCCGGGCATTTAACAAAGACTGAAAACTAGGCCGCCCGCGCTCCATGTTGCTTACACGGGATGCGTCGTTTTCTGTTGTCATTCTACCCTCTTTGGGCAGATAAAACCACCGTACGCTTGGGTTCTCATGCGAGTTCATCCATCGTCCATGCGGCGTGATCGCAACAGTGGGAGCCGTCCAGGACAGCTCATCTTACAATCGAATGAATTGCAGCTGCCGAATTGATCTCCATAAACATGACGCGGCTGTAGAATGAAGCAGGGTCGAAACGAAGCAGTTCCCGGACAATTGGCGTCCGGCCAGACACTTCGGTTCGGCCCTTTCTCATGCGCATTTCTAGAAACGCCTAGTACGGATACAGGTCTGGACTAGGTCCACTCATCGCCAGCGACATGTATTCCGAAATGATTGCGAATCGCTTTTGATGCGGTGCCTGACGGCACCTATGATCCGCTCGCGAAGCTCGCTGACTTATATATCTCTTATTTACATCGCCCGGGGAGCGAAGCGACGCCGGCGCTGAGGGCTGACGGTTGGCACGCCTCGCGCTGATGACTTGCTGATTGTAATAACTGGTCGCGAGGTCTAATTAGCTTGGTGGTTGAATTGTTAGGCGGTGGAGCATCCACAGAGTCCGGGCACAATCGTGGACCCTCCCTAAATCTTCGAAACCAGCATTGCAGCTGGGAAAGCCTCATCCGCCCCTTGGCCTTTTGCTCGACGATCTCGCGGGACTCCGCATGGCTACGCCCATGCATCCGGACCGTTCGTTTTAACGCGCCGGCCGTCCTCACCGGCACCCCCGTACATGGCGGAACCAGGGGTTGGGCTCAGAATCCGTCACGGCTGCATGCTCATCGTGATCCTCTTTGCTTGACGTTGCGGCTTATCACCGCGACACGTGTGTTGCCACACGGCTATCCAACCAACTCCTGATCTTCGGCTGTTCGCCTACTTTCCTGCAGTTTTCCAGCAGGACAATCGCTCTGAATCCGGCACGCCGTCTCCGCCCAGAAGGGCCGAGGCGGCGCAGGGGTCACATGGGGGGCACTACCCCCGTCGAAGTCTCCGTAGAGACGGGACAATGAACCTGTACAGCTCAGTCTCCGATTATTCGAGCCCTTGGCTACCTTTTTGAACGGGTCTTAAACCCGTGCCGACCGGGAACGGCATATGTCCGCTCCCATAAAAAACGGGAGCCGTGCGAGCCGGCTCCCATTTGCGTTTTCTAACTGTCATCCATAGCGTGACCTGCGGGTCCCTGCTATCATTGGATGTGCCAGGAGTGCTGTTTGCGTTTTTAGCACAACTGGCAAGTAGAAACGCGAGTTGGTAGCTCGCCTCTACACCGTGCGGAGGTGTTGGTAGCACCCGAGCACAATCTTGATGGTATCACGCCCGCCCGTCTTTTCGGCGGGCGGGTTGCCATTTTTTTATGCCTCTACCTGCGGAAACTATAGTATACCTCAGTAACTCATGCCTCACCGCTCTACCGGGGCATGAGCGCTTTACTCCGCCCCGACAGGCAGTTCGAGGCTAGCGAGGCGTGTCGCCGCGAGCGTAATCGCCGCGATCGCCGGCGCGCTCGTCCATCTGTCGCAACACGGCGCTACCGCTGTGCGCCTGGCCGGCGGCGCGAACGCGGTCGTCGCCGGCATCGACAACGCCGCCGGCGTAACGGTTGCGAATCTCCCTTGCGTAACCGCGCCGGGCAAGAAGCTCATCACGTACGGCGGGATCTTCGAGCAGATCTTCATCGCACTTCGGTGCAATGAATTTAGGAAACGAATTGTAGGAGACGCCCTTGCTCGCTTTCGCCTGCTCGACCCACGCCGAGTATGCTTTCTTGAGACGCTTGATGTAAATCTCACAACGTTTCTCGTATGGAAGGGCTCGCTCGGCTTCCAACACGTTATTTCCGAAAGCCGTCTGCAACGACTTCAACGCGAACCGCCCGTCGAGACGGGTCAAGTTGAAGGTACATTTTGGATTACCGGCCTCTTTGATATCGAGATCTGTCGCATAGACTCGATTGTTCTTGATGAAAATGTCTACGCCCCACGAGGCAAGTAATTTTTTGAACTGCTCCATATTCTTCGGGTGGTAGTCGTCGATTGCAATATGGATCAGCTCGCGCAGATTGTTTTTATAACTGTACTCTCCCCGATCGACAATCTCCTTTTCAATATCGCGCAGCTGACGATCTCGAATCTTTGAATTTCTCTTACCTTTTTCAAGTTGAGTAAGATTCCAGGCCTTGTCCATTTCACGAACCCATGAAGCGCGTTCGAATTTTCCGCGACGCCCACCAGTCTCGCAACGTTTGCCGGTCAGCAAATCGGTACGGTTGATCGCCATATGGACCGCGTAGCGTTTTCCCGCCTTATCGCTTTCCTCATGCAACGCGAGAATCACTTGTTGATGCGGATAGTGCTTCGCAAGCCATTGCTCCGCGTAGGCCAAACATGCATCGGGGGTCATCTTGCCTCCGTTGCAGCTGCACTCCTCGGGCAGAAACGCGAGAATCTGATGAAGCATGATTACGTTTTTGACTCCGGCTCTCGACGGTTTGTCGTGATGGAAAACCTTTCTGGTTCTATCCATTTTCGAAAACCAGTGGTCGCTCCATTCGATGTTCCAGCCACCACGCACAATCGCATCTTTTCCGTTGATGTATTTACGAACATTCTTTGCATAGCGCTCGCTCGACACTCTTTTCTGTTTGATAACAGTCACTTCACATCACCACCGACGAAATAGCGCTTTTCAAGCTCGTCGATGAAACGGTCTAGCTTACGCCCAACTTGATAAACCTTCTCAAGTGTTCGAAAAACAGCTTTCTCGTTGTACGCGGGAAGCCCTTGGGCGTTCAAAAAGTACATGAGCTGATTGAGATTCGTTCCTTCCTTCAAAAGCTCGTGATAGATTTTGTCGATCGACGCCCGATCGACATCGATTTTCTCGACTCTCCCGACAAGAGCAGTGCGACGCATGAAGGCCGACATCGACACGCCGAGTTCAGAAGCGCGATTCTCAATGGATTTTTTCTCACTTGGCGAAACCCGGATGCGAATCATCTCAGTTCGCTCTTCGTCTTCAGTCAGATCGACCCCGCGAGTCACCGCGTCATCGGGACGCAGGAAATACCTAATCAGTTCGGCCTCAGACATTTGGGCCTTTTTGGAAAACGCAACAAGCGTTTTCTTTTCTTCTTCACTCAGCGTTGCCTTGACTGTGAACGGACGTTTCGTACTCACGGACAGCTCCTCGAAAATGAACCGCACACCGGAGAGGCCTCCGGTGCAAAACCAGCTATTCGATTCGCTTTCCTTTTCGAGTGCTTAAAAATCGCCGACGCGATTTGAAAACGTCTCGCGAAAACTTTACCGCCGTGAGAGGTGGTAAAGCAAGATGTGTGGGAAAACAAATGGCCCGTATGGGCCCATTTGTTGCCACCCACACCCATCTTGCAATCTCCGGAACGGGGATTGGGCGAAACGCAGTGTAGACGTGGAATGAGAGGCCTCATTCCAAGCGAGAGGCCTCGCGGCGTTGTAACTGCGTGAAGACCGTGAGCGGAAGCGAATTTTTAACGCGAAGGATGCTGAGTGTTAGAGATTCGCTGTAGCGAGAGCGAAGCGGTGATGCGAATGCAAGGGATGCCGAGTATTTGCATCACCGCGCAGCGGGTTTGCGGCGCCCGCGACGCAAACCTTCGACTTTGTCGAATGTTTTTCGTAACGCCAGCGAAAAAGTTGAGGCAGCTTTCGACATTTCAATGACGCGGAGAGTCTTTGGTGAGACTCGTAGCGTTGTTGGATTGTCGAAAGGTAACGCGATTTGAATTACGGTTCGGATTAACGATTCGATTTTCATGCGGCGGCCAAGCCGCCTATGATTGCTCCCTCCGGTCGCTATCGATTTTCAAAACTCCCGTTTTGTTTTGAATCAATTTGAAATCCGAAATGAAAAACGAAACGCCCGCGCGAGTCGCTTTGACTTTTGCGCGGGCGCGATTCGGATCGGCCGAAAATCAAGCTGATGATATTTTGAGTTTCGCGTTTTAGATCTCAGAAACCAGATCTAAAAACTGCGGCGTTAATTTCACTTCGCCCACAGCATTACGGCGCGAGCACATCCAACGGAACAACTTGGACGCCGCGGTCGGTAACATAGGCTTGTGAACCAAATCCAATGATTGCAACTTTCGAAACCGGTGGGTTGTTTCCGGCGGCAACCATACGTTCCTCGACAGCAACAAGATTGTCAGATGCCTCTTCGATTTGAGCGGAGCTGAGCTTAACTTCAACTGGGATCCAGGTCCCGCCAGGAGCCGCAATGACTGCATCGACCTCTAAATCACGAGAATCATGATAGTGGTAGAGGCTCATTCCGTTTGCTCGCGCATAGACCCACAAATCATGGAGTGCCAACGATTCAAAAAGTAGTCCAAGCGTCTTGAAATCTAGCAGCAAGGTCTCCGGAGTCGCCCCGAGCGCAGCGGCCGCCAGTGACGGGTCAGCAAGATGATGCTTCTTTGATTCTCTTAAGTGCACAGGAGATCTCATTGCTGGATTCCATGCGGGAATATCGCGAACGAAGCTGACCCGAGCGAGAAGAGATATATACGATGCCGCCGTTTGTCTCGATACCTCTCCACCAAGATCAGCTACGAGCGTCTTGAGTGTCGCCAAAGTGGATTCATTGCGCGCAAGCGATTCGATAACAGCTTTGACCTTTTCGGGATCGCGTCGAGAGCCATCAACACGAGACAAATCTTCTTCGGCAACTATGCCGATATAACGTTTTGCCATCGCCGACGCAGCCAGCACATCGCGCCCGACCGCCGCGGGCCATCCGCCGCGAACAACGCACTCGGCAATCGAGGCAGAATCCAACGACCCGAAAGCGCCATTGAACTTTTCGCCAGAAATAATGCTCGACAGCTTAACCGCACCGCTAGATTTCCCAAGTTCGAAAAGCGTCATGGTATCCATGCGCAATTTAGCGAACCTTCCAGCACCACTGTGCATCGGCCGCTCATTGTCTCGCGGTGTCGCCGACCCCGTAAATATGAACTGGCCAGGCTCGCCGCCGCGGTTGTCGCACTCAAACCGTGCCGCGTCCCAAAGTTTCGGAACCTCCTGCCATTCGTCGATCAGCCGCGGCACCTCGCCGGAAACGGCAAGCGCCGGGTCCGTCTCGGCACGCAAACGATTCTCGAAGTTGCGCGACGGATCCATGAGAAGGAGCCTGGACGCCGCACGGGTCCCGGCTGTGGTTGTCTTTCCACACCATTTCGGTCCTTCGATGAGAACGGCACCGAATATCCCTAGCATCTGATCGAGCTCATTTTCGATAATTCGAGTGTAGTACTTTTTTGGCATATTCTTCACCATTGATTACCAGCGCGTTTAACTAAATTTACCGTTTTCATTTAACCAGATTTTGCTTTTTCGATTAACCAGATTTACGCATTTCAGTTAACGAAACAGATTGAACATGCCGAGTCAAGCCACGACAGGCTCGCGTCGTACTGCGGCCTGGCGCCGCACAACCGCCAGTCGGAGACCTCGATCTCCTCGGTGACGGCATCGCGCCAAGGCAACAAAAGGCTGAAGAACCTGCTCATATTCTCGTGCAACTGCCTTGCCCGGACAGAGGGAAGATGAGGCGACCACTACGCCAGGTGCCGAGGTAGTGTCGAGAAAGTTGGTGTAGTGCCCGATCCGAAGCGAGTCGGCCCGGCGT
>CABSNA010000026.1 GCA_902478865.1 uncultured Collinsella sp. | reverse complement strand
TATCCGCGACATCTATGCATACTGCAGCGAGCTCGCCGAGCGCCACGTCTTTGACGCGGCAGAAGTCAAACCGGGAAATGTCATCAAGCTGGTTCTCAGGCTGTTCCTGATAGACGGGTTCGGGGCCATGCCGGCGTAAGCCGAGTCTTTAGCATCACCGTCGACTGGGCAACAACCGCTTTACCTTAATGGACGCCAATCGAGGGTCGATTATTGGGTCGCCTCGTCCACTAACGCATCTATCCCACGCGCTCCGACAGTCGATACTTGCGGTTGCGGCTCGTCGCCGGCGCCGTGGGCTCAAGCTCGCCTTGAGCAATGAGCGCGTTGACGCGCGACCTAACCTGGGAAATTGTAAGCCCCGTACGTTCTGCCAGCTCACGTGTTCCCAGTTCGCCGTTGCGCTTGAGTGCCGCCACAATTAAGTCCCCGCCATGATCGATTTGCTCAACCTTCGCTCGGTAGAGGACAACCTTGAATCGATCGAAACCAGGGCAAAACAGGGGCTCGGCCAGACCGTGTGCGCGCATGGCATCGACCATCATCGGAATGCCCGATCCGTTGCCCTCGGCAGGAGAGCCCGCACCGTCGGGCAATGGGACAAGCGACATGAGCTTCACAAGCGTCGCATTGCGACATCGGGAGCTGCCGTCAAACAGGTTCTCGCGAGTCTTTCCTCCGTATAGGCCGCCGGGGTTCGTCACCTCGATACGGTCATCAAAGACGTCAACAGCGATCGACTGCCCACAGAACCGATCTCCGTATTCTCGGTGGATTACGGCGTTGGCGATTGCCTCGCGCAGGACCTCCTCGGGAATCTCCAGCGAGTCGACACGCGAGACGCCTTGGATCGTCGAGGTTCGCCGCAAATTCTTGGCGATTGCCGCGACGGCATCCGAGATCATTTCGCCCAACGTTCCCTCGCAGATCGTACGGTCCATGAACCTCAACGACCCCGCCGCGCCCTTCTGCGTTCCGGCATAGACCGCCACATCGATAAAGAGCTTGGGATAGAACTGCTGAGGATAGGCACCCGCGGCCAGGAGTCCGGCCTTAGTAACATTGCCCTGAGAGTCGAGGAAATTCAGGCGCTCCAGCTTCGTTTTCTTGTCCGGCGCGCCGCGCATAGCTCGGGGCGTCAGCGAGAAAGCACGCTCTATCGTGCGGTCGATCAGGGCCTCGTCGAGGTCGCCCACACCCGCGCCCGGCACTGCGTCGCGATCACTGGGGCTCGTCCGCTCATACGACGACAAGGACAGGACCTCGGTCGACGAAAGCGGAACATCTTTGTCATCGATGCGTTTGTAGCTGCCGCCTTGAGCGCCTCGCTCTATGACATAACAAGGCTTGCTCGACGGGTCGAGCTCCTCAATTGTGATGACCAGAACCACGGTGCCCTGGAGCTCCACGCGTTCAATGGTGTATTTGGGCGGATTGGCCAGTTTTCCGCGACCGCCGGCATCACCCATGCCCGCTACGAATTGGTTGAGCACCTTCTCGGTCTCAAAGTTCTCAACCGGGACAAAGCCGGCGCGCTCGCTCACGCCGAGCACGATAATTCCGCCAGCGGTATTCGCGAATGCACTAACCGTTTCCCATACGTCGCGGGAAAGCGTCGTGGCGCTCTCCTTGACCTCGACGTTAAGATCGTCCGAGCCCATGCGCCTTAAAGACTCGAGCAGACCGGTCAGCTCGTTTTCGTTCATCTGCACGTCCTTTCACTCGGCCCGGCGGAGAATGCCGCGAATAGATTTCCTTCGTCTCTCAGTTATCTCTCGTAATTATCTCTCATCTTTCTGCTATCTCTCATATTAGAGATAAGTGAGAGATGAAAGAAAAGATGTCTGCCATTTGTTTCATTTAAACATGTTTTGCTGGTAGAACAATCAGTATTGAGACAATACCATGATTGCTTGTCTCTTTGCTGCTCAGTTATCTCTCGTATTTATCTCTCGTCTTTCGGTTATCTCTCGTATTAGTGACAAATGAGAGATGAGAGATACGTGAGTGACGGACGAGCGCAGATTTTTGGACGATCGGAAAATCCCTCAAACAAAAAACGGGGCCGGCCTTACGCCGAGCCCCGTTTTCAAACGGTCAGTTAGTTATCCAACGCGCGAGCATAGCAGTCAACATTACGCCGCCGCGAACACTCCCAAGCCCGTTCCGATGATGCAGATCGCGAAGATACCAATAATAATCCAAATGGTCTTGACACCCTTTTTATAGAGGGCAACGCAAGCGAACGTTGCCAGCAAGGGCAGAAGTCCAGGGAAGATCGAATCGAACAGATCCTGCAGGACAATCTCCGAACCACCCACGTCAAAGGTCAAAGCAGTGGACAGCGAGACCTGTGCCGCAATCATCGCGCCAATGACGGTCATTCCGAGAACACCGGCAGCATGCGTCATGCGAGACATAAGGTTGTTCTCTTCGGACTGCTGCAGGAACTTGGTTCCCAGGTCGTATCCCAGATGGGCGGCGACGATACGCGTTGCAAAGTTAATCACCGAGTAGATGAGCGCGTACACGATGGGGCCGAGCGGGTTGCCCGTCGAAGCGATGCCAATACCAATGCCGGCGGCGACCACGCGGAACGTACCCCAGTAGAACGAATCACCAATGCCGGAAAGCGGTCCCATGAGGCCGACCTTCATGGCGTTAATCGAGGACGTGTCGAAGTTCTTATCGGCAGCCGCCTGCTCCTCCATCGAAACCGTTAGGCCGGCTACAAACGGAAGCACATGAGGCGTGATGTTAAAGAACTCGGTATGGCGATCGAGCGCCGCATAGTAATCGTCGTCGTTGGGATAGATCTTTCGCAGGGGCTTCTGAATGGTGTACATGAAGCCCATTGCCATCATCTTGTCGTACGACTGCGAGCACTGGCTCGTAAACTGGCGAAGGAACATGCTCCGATACATATCGGGAGTCATAATCGCGTCCTTCTTGGCCTCTTTGAGATCGGTGTTCTGGGTAGCCATTAGAAGTCCTCCTCTTCATCCTCGGCAACCGCCTGCGGACCGGCCGAGCCCTCGCGGAAGGCCAGGAGCAGCGCGACGCAGATAGCGGCAGCGGCAACACCGACAACGTCCATCTTGAGGTAGATGACCATAATGAATCCCAGGAACAGCCAGGGAAGAAGCTTGTTGTCGCCCATGGTCCTAATAAGAAGAGCGAAGCCGATGCAGACCATGACGCCGGACGCAACGTTGAGGCCGTCCATCACAAACTGCGGAATAGCGTTAAGCGCATTGTTGATGAGGTCGGCACCAAAGAACAGCGAGCAAAACACCAGCAGTGCAGACGGAATGCCAATCGACAGCGGCACGATGGTCAGATGGTACAGATTTGCCTTGGCAAGATCGCGATTTGCCAGAGCGGTCTCAATCTTCTTGCAGGCAAAGGCGCCCGGAACGGCGTAGCAGAAGTTGCGCCACACCTGAAGGAAGACGGAGACGGGAAGGGCGAGCGCGACGGCAGTTGCCGTGCCCGTACCCGTAATGACGGCAAACGCGCAGCCAAGCACGCCGGAGGCATAGACCTCGGGAGGAACCGCCGCGCCGACCATGATGGCACCCATGAACATGGACTCCAAAGCAGCGCCGACGATAACGCCCTGCTGGACATCGCCAAGGATCAAGCCGACAAACAGGCTCGTAAACAGCGGACGACCAAGCATCGTAATGCCAAATAATTGCTCGTCCATGGACGCAATAAATGCGACCAGTGCAACTAGAAGATACTGGACAACCATTTCGATCAACCCCAGAAACAGGTCTGCAGGCGAGGCGTTCTGCGCAGCTCGCCTGCAGACAACCGCAGCAATTTGAGAGGATTAGTAGTTCATCTGGTGATAGTAACGACGCGTGGTGAGCGGGTGGTTACGAACGTGCTCGAGATGGCAGCTCAGACGCTCGGTGATGGTGTAGGTGACCATCGGGGAGACGATCTTGCGGAACTCGGGGTCGCTGAACGGCAGCTCGACCTCGGCGGTGTCGAACTTGTTCACGCGGACATGGACGCCCTTCTCGTCGGCGAGCATGTGAGTGAAGTTGTCCACGCGGTCCATGAGCTTACGGGTGTCGTCCTCGCCGTAGAGCATGATGAGGCTCGTGCCCTCCTCGCAGAGTTCGATGGTGCCGTGGAAGAACTCGGCGGCGTGGATAGACTTGGTCTTGATCCACTGCATCTCCTCGAGAATGCACATAGCGTAGTCGTAGGCCTCACCCCAGAGCATGCCGGAGCCAATCACCATGTGGTAATCGGTGTCCTTGAAGTCCTCGGCCATGGCGGCGCAGCGCTCGTCCTGAGCGTCCTTGGCCTTGATGAGGTACGGAGCGATGTTGCCGAACTCCTCCATGAAGGTGTCGTACTTGGGGAAGGCGCCGGCGTTCTTGAGGAAGCGGGCGACCAGCGTGATCTGGTAGGTGTAGATGGCCTCGCACAGAACGTCGTCCTCGGCGAAGCTGAAGAACTTGTAATCGGCGTACTCAGTGGCCGGGGTGTTGTCGTTGGAGACATACATCAACGTGCGGGCACCCTGCTCCTGGCAGAACTTGGCGGCCTCGATGATCTCGGGGGTGGTGCCGGTACGGGTGGAGAAGACGCAGACCGAGTCCTTGTTGAAGGTCTTGGGCGGGCATGCGAGGAACTCAGCGGCAATCTCGCAGTGGACGTCGACGTCGGCCGTGGTGGTCTCGACCCAATACTTCATCGGGAGCGTGTGGGCCCAGGTGCCGCCGCAGCCGATGAAGAAGATGTTGGAATAACCCTGCTCGCAGACCTTGTCCACGGCAGCCTCAATCTGAGGACGGAGAGCGAGGGCATCGCTCACAACCTTCTCGTAACGAGGCTCATCGAAATTGAACATCCCTTACTCCTAACTCACTTGGATGAACCCTTCATTCATCCCATGACGTTATAATACTTTATATAACTAACTATGCAAGAACTATTTCAGATTTTTTTGATTTTTCTTTAATAAAAAGCCCGCCGGTCAAATGATCGGCGGGCTAAAGAAAGGAGGACCTAGTTAATAAATGCTAGACAATGGCATGTTTCCAGCTAGAAAACGTCCTTGACAAGTACCTTTGAGTCATTGGGAACCTGACGGATTTCGATAACCACGCCATCGTTGACAAGCTCTTGGATATGCTCGGCATCGGTTTCGGTCGCAAAGATCGCGGGGGTCGGATGAAGCGTGGTCTCGGGAGACTTTCGAGTTCCGCCCAAATTGATCTCCTTGATGTCTTTGCAACCCTTAGCAAGGCGATAGGCATCCTCGATCGTCTCGACAATGATAAACAGCGAATACTTGTCGGTGACGCCGCTGTTGAGCGCCTCGATAGCAGCGTTAACATCCTTGATGACGAGTTTAACGCCGTTGGGGCGGGCGAGCCTCAAGGCCGCCTTCCTCATGTCGTCTTTTGCCACGGCATCGCTGGCACACAGGATGCAATCGACATCCAGCGCATGCGTCCAAGACATGGCGACCTGGCCGTGAATCAATCGGTAATCAACTCTCGTAAGCTTAATCATCGTAATCATCTCCGCACGTAATAAAGGTAATGACAGGCGTGGCCCTTAGCTAGGGCTCGAACCAGAACTAACTAGAACTCTTCTTCTTCGACATCGGCAAGCATGTCCGCCGCCTCACAAAGCATGATAAACGAACGTGACCCCTCGACCGCAGCTTTGGCCTTGTCCGCATCCAGGGAGTCCAGCTGTGTAGCCATTTCCACCAGCAGCGGCAAGTTCATTCCGGTGATCAACGTAAACGATCCGGCGGTCTGCCTCTGAATGAATTCGTTGTTTACAGAGCCGCCAAAGATGTCAGTCACGACAAACCAAGAGTCGGCAGGGTCCTTCGACTCCATCCAAGCATCGATAAGCGCTGCGACATCCCTCGTGTCGTCATCGACATAGGCGCACAGACACTCGATTCGGTCGTTGGCGCCCATCAGGATCTCGAGAGAGCTCTTCATACCTTGGGCGAGATAACCATGACTCGCTAGCAATATCTTATTCATAGTTCTCCAATATCAATAAGACGTACTATATTGTCATAACAAAGTATATTAGCAATCTACCCTACGCGGTGTGTCTATTTTCCAAATCCGCGAACGGTAGCAATTGGTCGGTAAATTGACCAATCTATCTCTAATTTACAAATAGAACTTCAGTCGCTCGGTGCAGTACACCTGACGGGAGATGAAAAGCGGCTCGCCGCTTGGAGCATAACGTCTATCGACAAACAGAAGCAGCGGAGAGTCCAGCTCCACGTTAAGGTATGCCGCCTCGAGCTCGCTCGCATAGCAGACCTCGAGCGTACGCGTGTTGGGGCCCATCTTGATCCCCTGGCGATCGAGTACCGCCATCAGCGAATCCTCGAGGGATTCATGCTCCAAAAAAGAAAGCGCAGCGGAATAGCTATTGGTTTCCAGCATCGTGGGCTTGTCGTCCACAAGGCGCAGACGACGACTGCGCAATACCTTTTGGGTATCGTCTACGCCCAGGAACTTCGCGTCTCGCAGGCTTGGGAAGTCCCAGCCCATTGCGAGAACCCTGGTAGACGCCTGTTTTCCAGCAAGCTGGCACGAATGGGTAAAGCTCTCACGGTCGTCCGCGGCATACATCTGTGTGTCCGACGAAACGAACGTGCCCTTGCCGCGGGCCCTCTCAACAAGCCCAGCATCTTCCATTTCTTTAATTGCGGAGCGAACCGTTATTCGGCTCACGCCAAATTGCTCGATGAGCTCCGCCTCGGTCGGGAGCTTATCTCCCGGGCGGTACGTGCCGTTGGCGATCGAATCAGAAAGCGCACGAACAATCTGTTTGTACAGGGGGATAACGCTATTTGCTTCAACCATATCAACCATACCTTTGCAAGGAATCAGCAGCTTATAGATAGATGACTTATATTGTATTAGAACTTTTTAGGAGTCCATATATTTCCTAAATGATTCGGTAAACGGGGTGTTATTTCACTTTAGTGGGGTGCAGCGGCATTCGTTATCAACCTAGCTAGGCTAGTCCACCCACATCGTCTTCAGTTCGCCGCAGAGCCGCGGCCCCATATGGGTATACTCTCGAGGATTCGACTCGATTCGCCCCCGCTGGGGCGTCAAAGGAGACTGCATATGCCCACCACCTCAACCGACCCGCGCGCCGCTGCTGCCGCGCTGCTGGTACCCGGTACCACCTGCCACGGTTTTGCCGTCGAGCGCTGCGAGACCGTGCCCGAGCTCGACTCGGACGCCTACGTGCTGCGCCACACCGCATCGGGCGCTCGCCTGCTGTACCTGGCGTGCGACGACGAAAACAAGGCCTTTGCCATTGGCTTTAAGACGCCGCCGGCCGATTCCACCGGCGTGTTCCATATTCTTGAGCACTCGGTGCTGTGCGGATCGGCCAAGTTCCCCGTCAAGGAGCCGTTTGTCGACCTGATCAAGAGCTCCATGCAGACGTTCCTCAACGCCATGACCTACCCCGACAAAACCATCTACCCCGTTGCCACCACCAACGAGCAGGACCTGTACAACCTGATGGACGTGTACCTTGACGCGGTGTTCAACCCGGCCATCTATACCAAGCCCACCATTTTTGAGCAGGAGGGCTGGCACTACGAGCTGGACCTGCCGGAGGGCGCCGAGGGCGAAGGCAGCGCCGCCAGCCTGCGCGAGGGCACGCTGCGCTATAACGGCGTGGTGTTCAACGAAATGAAGGGCGCGCTGTCCGACCCCATGAGCGTGCTGGACGACGCCGTCAACGCCGCGCTCTATCCTGACACCGCCTATGCGCACGAGAGTGGCGGCGACCCGCGCGCGATTCCCGCGCTCACCTACGAGCAGTTCCTGGACACGCACGCGCGCCACTACAATCCTTCCAACTCTTACATCACGCTCTACGGCGACCTGGACGTGGACCGCGCGCTGGCCTTTTTGGACGAGCGCTATCTGTCGCAGCCGAACGCCGCGAGCCGCCGCATGGACGCTGCCGTTGCCGCCGGCGAGGACCCGTCCACGCTGGCGCCCAATCCGCTGGACGTGCAGGAGCCTGTGACCTGCGAGTATAAGCGTGTCGAGATGGCCACCACACCCGAGAACGCCCTGGTTGGCCTGGGCCTGGTGCTGGGCAGCGCGCTCGACCGCAAGCGCACGATCGCGGCGGACATCCTGTTCGAGGCACTGCTGGGCTCCAACGAAGCGCCGGTTAAGAAGGCCATTCTGGCAGCGGGCCTGGGCGGCAACGTGGTGAGCTACACCGCTGCCGAGAGCCTGCAGCCCTACGAGCTCATCATGCTGCAGAACGCGCAGCCCGGCGTAGCGCGCGAGCTGCGTCGCGTGTTCCAGGACGCCTGTCGCGACCTGTGCGAGTACGGCGTTCCGCGCGAGCGCCTGGAGGCTATCATCAGCAGCAACGAGTACGACCTGCGCCAGCGCGACTATGGCATCGCCGACGGCGTGGCCATTGCGTGCGACGCGCTGAGCACCTGGCTCTACGATGACGACGCCGCGACGCTGGCGCTCAAGTACGGCCCGGTGTACGAGGAGCTGCGCGGCGAGCTGGACGGCAGCTACTTTGAGGACCTGCTGCGCGAGCTGGTGCTGGAAAACGACCACATGGCGTTGGTCGAGCTGGTGCCGGTGGACGCCGCCGAGGGCGCAGAGGGTGCCGAAGCTGCCGAGCTGGCTGCCAAGCGCGACGCCATGACCGATGCCGAGCTGGCGGACGTGGTCGAGCGCACGGCCGCGCTGCGTGTCGCGCAGGAGGCCGAGGACACGCCCGAGGACAAGGCCACGCTGCCGCGCCTGCGTGTATCCGACATTGGCGAGGCGCGTCCCGAGCCGCCGCTGGTCGTGGACACGACCGCGCCCATCCCCTGCCTGCGCCACGACATTCCCACCAACCGCCTGGCCTACGCCATGCAGTACTTCGACCTGAGCTGCGTCGCATTTGAGGACCTGCCCTACGTGACGCTGCTCTGCCGCCTGCTCAAGCAGCTGCCCACGCGCGAGCATTCGGCCGAGGAACTCGACAACTTACTCGCCGGCAAGCTGGGCTTTTTGAGCTTTACGACCGAGGTCATGACGCAGCCCGACGTGGACGGCGTGCGCCCCTACCTGCTGGTGAGCGCCGGCGCCCTGTCCGAGAAGATCGACGCGCTGGCGAGCCTGCCGCGCGAGGTGTGGTCGAACACACTGTTGCTCGATGCTGACGCCGACCGCGTTCGCGACGTGCTCACGCAGATTCGCATTGGGCTCGAGCAGGGCTTTATCAACAACGGTCACTCGGCAGCACTCGGTCGCGCGATGAGTTACAGCTCGCCTTCGGCCGTAGTGCGCGAACAGCTTTCGGGCGTGGACTTCTACCTGTTCCTGCGCGATCTGCTCGAGCACTTTGACGAGCGACTGGACGGTCTGCGTGCCAAGCTTGCCGAGCTGGCAGACCGCATCTTTGTGGCCGATGGCTGCATGGCGAGCTTTACCGGCAGTGACGAGGACTTTGACGCGTACTGGGATGCTGCGGGCGACCTGGGGCTGGGCGCTGGCGACGGCGCTGCCAGCGGCACGCTCGTGGTGCCGGAACCGCACGACCGTCACGAGGCGTTCGTTATCCCCAGTGACATCTGCTTTGCGGCAAGCGCGTGCGACCCGCGTCGCCTGGGCATCGACGTGACGGGCGCCTGGGCGGTTGCCGCCAACGCGCTCTCCTACGACTACCTGTGGAACGAGATCCGCGTGAAGGGCGGTGCGTACGGCTGCGGATTCCGCGCTGCCGGCGAGCGTCAGGCGGCGTTCTACACCTACCGTGACCCGGCGATCGATCCTTCGATTGAGCGCGTGGCGCGCGCGGGTGCATGGCTCGGCAGCTTTGAGCCCGACGAGGTCGCCTTTGAGGGCTTTATCGTGAGCTGCGTGAGCGGCATGGATGCACCGGTGAAGCCGTACGCGCTCACCAAGCGCCGCAATACGACCTACCTAGCCGGGCTCGATCCGCACGCGCGCGAGGAGCGTCGCGCCCAGATGCTCGCAGCCACACCCGCTGAGCTGCGTTCGCTCGGCGCCGATGTGACGCGCATCGCAGCCGTCTCGCCCACCTGCGTCTTTGGCGGCCGAGACGTCATCGCCAAGAGTAACGCCGGCTTTAACGTCATCGACCTGATGGGCTAACGCACAAAGGTAGATTTTTGGGACATGCCTAAAAATCTACCTTTTCTTTTGCCGCAGTCTGCCGGTTTGTCTCGATCTGTAACGCCAAGACGGCAATATCGGCTCCAGATGTTACAGATCGAGACATTTCCGAATGGCGCCGACCCTTTGTCTCAATCTGTAACATCTGGGTCCAATTTTGCCGAGTTACTGTTACAGATCGAGACAAACCGCCGCAGACACCCATCACAGCACAGACCACCACGAAGGTGCATGTATCCCCTTCGTGGTTGTTTTGCTGTTTGCCCAGATAAAACCTGCCAAAATAAACCTGTCCCTTTTTGGCAGGTTTGCTAAAGGAGGTTGGGATGGACAAGGCTAAATTGCGGCGAGCGGTGATTGCCCGGCGCGATGCGATTGATTTGGATGTGCGGGCGGCGAAGTCTGCCGTTATCCGTGCGCGGCTTGTTGAGCGACTGGGTCGCTCGGATCCCGCGGCACCGCACACCGTTGCCGTCTATGCCGCGATGGGTTCCGAAGTCAATCCCGCCGCGTTTGCCGCGGCGGCCGCCAAACGCGACTGGCGCGTGGCCTATCCGTGCATGCTCTCGGCAGCCGAAGCCACAGCTTGTGGCCAGCGCATGTGCATGCGGGCAGTTGCTGTCGACGATGCGTCCGCGGCTCCGTTTATCGCCCACCCCGCGCGGGCCTTCGCGGCCACGGACATCGACAGCAGCCGCTTCCCTATCGTGCCTGCCGAAGCTCTCGACATGATCATCGTGCCGCTCGTAGCCTTCGACCGCGCCGGCGCGCGCCTAGGCTACGGCGGCGGCTGCTATGACCGCTACCTGCCCATGCTCTCACCCGCATGTCAAATCATCGGCATCGCCTTTGATGAGCAGCGTGTCGACCGCGTTCCCACCGATGCGCACGACCTGCCGCTACCCCACATCATCAGCGCCTAACGGCTGGCGCACCTCCCGACGGCCTAGTGCTCCTCGCCGGCGCGGGCTAGGTCGTAGGGCGTGGTCTGGTAGACGTAGTAGTTGAGCCAGTTGGTGTAGAGCAGCTGAGCCTGGCTGCGCCAGACGTTACGCGGCTCGGCGGTGGGGTCGTCGCCCGGGAAGTAATGCGCCGGCACCTGAGGGTTGAGTCCGCGCTTCACGTCGCGCTCGTACTCCAAGCGCAACGTGTCGGTATCGTACTCGGGATGGCCAAAGACAAAGAAGCGACGGCTGTCGGTCGACTTGACGATGTACAGGCCCACCTCGTCGGACACGGCCACGACCTCAAGCTGCGGCTCGGCCTCCACGTCCTCGCGGCGCACATCGGTGTTGCGCGAATGTACGGCATAGAAACGGTCGTCAAAGCCGCGAACCAGCGGGCTTTGCGGCTTCACCAGATAATGCTCGAACACGCCACTCGCCTTTACCGGCAGGTCGTACTTCTGGATACCGTAATGATGGTAGAGCCCCGCCTGCGCGCC